>JAAZBN010000302.1 GCA_012513795.1 Bacteroidales bacterium
ATGACGATGACGAACCTGTTCTTCTCTTCGTTGAGGACAATGAGGAACTGAGAAGCTTTATCAGGATCATCCTTTCTGACGGTTTCCATGTCATTGAAGCAGGAAACGGTATCGAGGGATTTGAGATTGCCCGTAACCAACTGCCTGATATCATCATCACTGACCTCATGATGCCCGAGATGGATGGCCTGGAGCTGGCACGCCGCATAAAACAGGAGACTACCACTTCACACATCCCCGTGGTGGTGCTGACAGCAAAAACCGATCTTGACACTCAGGTTGAAGCGCTTAAGAGGGGGGCAGATGACTTCATAACCAAACCATTCAGCTCCACCTATCTCAGGGCAAGAGTGGAAAATATACTGCAGCAACGTCGAAAGCTCCAAGAACTGTTCCTTTCATCCCTTTCAGAGTATCCTCAATCAAGGAGCAGCAGGACTTATGAGATCACACCTTCCGAACCAATGGTGGAGTCATATGATGACACACTCATGAAAAACCTCATGATGGTTATGGAACAGAATATCGACAATTCGGACCTCACAGTGGATGACCTGGCTTCCAGCCTGTGTATCGGGAGATCAGTCTTCTTCAAGAAGCTGAAGAGCCTGACAGGCCTTGCTCCCATTGAATTCATCAGGGAAGTGAGGGTGAAAAGGGCTGCGCAGCTCATTGAGTCAGGGGAATACACAATATCACAGGTGACATATATGGTGGGATGTAATGATCCCCGTTACTTCTCACGCATCTTCAAACAGCGCTTCGGGGTGACACCCTCGGAGTACCGCGACAAGCATTCGAAACAGAAACAGAGAACTGACGTCACAAGAAAGGAGGAATTAACATGAAAATCATAACCATCATCACGGGGGTGATTGCAGCTACCCTCCTGCTTTCCTGCGGGAGCGCCGGCAACAAGGGCCTTCAGTCTCCTCTCTGGTCAGTACGCATGGCCGAGTCGGAGATGATACGCAATCCTTCGCTTTGGATGGCCGACTTTGTGAAGGAGAAAAAGTGGAACTATACCCAGGGCCTCATGGGACTTGCTTTTCTGCGGGTTTATGAAGCCTCCGGCGAAGAGCGCTACTATGACTATGCTAAAGGCTATGCCGATTCTCTGATTGATGATGATGGTGTTATCTGGAAGTACAAGACAGAGAACTACAATCTGGATCATGTCAACCCGGGGAAGATGATCTTCCTTCTTTATGACCGCACGAAAGACCCGAGGTATGAGAAGGTGATACACACGCTCCGTGCGCAGCTGGAATCGCAACCGCGAATTGCCGAAGGCGGCTTCTGGCACAAGAAGGTGTATCCTGACCAGATGTGGCTTGACGGTCTGTACATGAGCGCTCCGTTCTATGCGGAATATGCCATGAGATATAACCAGCCGCAGGATTTTGCCGATGTGGTGAACCAGTTCCTCATCGTTGCCCGGAACACCCGGGATCCGGCTACCGGACTCTACAGGCACGCTTACGATGCATCACGCCGGATGGCCTGGGCTGACTCCGTCACCGGCCAGGCGCCCCATGCCTGGGGACGCGCCATGGGGTGGTTCTCCATGGCCATTGTTGATGTCCTCGACTTTCTCCCGGCTGACCAGCCGGGGAGAGATCAGCTCATCAATATCCTGCAGGGATTGGTCAGCAAACTGTCTGAAATACAGGACCCCGCCACCGGGGGATGGTACCAGGTGACTGACCGCCCGGGTGAAGAGGGTAACTATATAGAGACCTCCTGTACTGCCATGTTCTCCTACTCAATTTACAAGGGGGTACGGATGGGTTACCTCGATGACGGGTACCTTGCCACGGCTGAAAAAGCATACCAGGGACTGATTGACAATTTTATTGTCACCGCACCTGACGGAGTAGTCTCAATGAAGAATATCTGTGGTGTGGCAGGGCTCGGAGGTGATCCTTACCGCGACGGAACATATGAATATTATATAGGTGAGATAATCCGCGACAATGACCCGAAGGGCGTCGGGCCCTTCATCATGGCCAGTCTGGAGCGGGAGATGAGAATGAAATAAAAAAGCTGAAAGGTAATGACACGAAACCTAATATTGCTCCCGGCCTGCCTGTTGATTGCCCTTCCCGGTTGCATGACCGATGACAGATGGAAGCTGGCCACGGAGATAGAACAGTCAATAGCCCTAACCTCCTTCCCGGCAGATACATTTAATATTGAAGACTTCGGTGCTGTGGCTGACGACACTTCCATTCTCAACACTGACGCCATTGAAGCTGCAATCATGACCTGTTACAGCGGCGGCGGCGGAGTGGTCTATGTGCCTGACGGCACCTGGCACACCGGTCCCATCACCCTTATGAGCAACATTAACCTGCACCTGTCAGAGAAGGCAACCCTCCTCTTCTCTGTCGACTATGAGCTGTATCTCCCGCCTGTCCTAACCAGGTGGGAAGGAATGGACTGCTACAATATCCATCCGCTGATATATGCCATTGATGCATCCAATATTGCCCTCACAGGGAAGGGAACCATTGATGGCCAGGCATCCAACGAGGCATGGTGGTGGATGAACGGCAATCCTGATTACGGCTGGCGCGAAGGAATGAACAACCAGAAAATTTCAGGACGCGCACAGCTGCTGGCCCATGAACAGAACCAGACCCCGGTGAGAAACCGGATTTTCGGACTGGAAGGAGCACTACGGCCCCAGCTGATCAACTTCAATAACTGCAATACCGTCCTGATAGAAGACCTGACACTCAAAAACTCACCATTCTGGGTGATACACCCGGTCCGAACAGACAACTTTATCCTCCGGGGAGTGAACATCATCAGTGCCGGGCCTAATTCTGACGGCTGTGACCCCGAGTCATGCAACGGAGTGCTTATAGAGAACTGCTATTTCGATACCGGCGATGACTGCATAGCAATCAAGTCAGGAAGGAACAATGACGGACGTAGATGGTCAATACCATCACAGAACATAATTGTGCGCAACTGCCGCATGGCTGACGGTCATGGTGGTGTGGTCATCGGGAGCGAGATCTCAGGAGGATTCTCAAACCTGTTTGTGGAGGATTGTGACATGGACAGTCCGGAGTTGCTCAGGGTCATCAGGATCAAAACCTCGGAATGCCGGGGAGGTGTTGTGGAGAATGTGAATGTGCGAAACATCAGGGTAGGGAAATGTGACGAGGCCATACTGAAGATCAACCTTCTGTATGAACCACGTGAGGAGTGTGACAGGAGTTTCCCTCCGTTTGTGCATGACGTGACGCTTGAAAATGTGACCTCACGGGAGAGCAGGTACGGTATTTATATTGTTGGCCTGGAAGAATCCGTGAACGTGTCAGGCATAACGCTGAAGAACTGCAGCTTCAACGGCGTGGAAGATGGAGTATCCCTCACCGGGGCTGAAAAGGTGAAGCTGAAAAAGGTATTTGTTAACGGGAAAAGGATCAGGATCTGAGATGCTATCTGACAGGAAGCCATCCGTCACTGCGGGCAAAGACATTCGCCAGGGTATATCTCCGGGCCTCCCGCCTGCCGAGCTGGCGGCTCCAGGGCACACGAGCCCCGGGGTTTGCACCGGGACCGGTGTTGCGGTACTCAGCATAACGGGCAGTCTGCTCATTGGCCGGATTATCCCAGTTGTGCCACCCCGCCGGGAGAATGTGACTGCCAAGCTCGCACCTCATGAAGAGAGTGGCAGCATACGGACGCCATGGCCGGCCGAGAAAGACTCTCTCAATCCCTTCCGCCGCCGTGAGCCTGCACCGGTTGAAGACATACCCGTAATCGTGGTCAGCAACGGTGGAAGCAGCTGTTACATATGAATTCTTCTTGCTGTGAATATGACATCTCTCAAACCAGACAGTAGCGGGACCAAAGATAAAATCAGTGGTTCCCTCTATGTAACACTCCTCAAAATACTGCCTGCTCTCCTGGTTGGCAGTGAGGAGAGTGTCCTGGTTGCCCAGCAGCCTGCAACGGCGGAAGACAGCCCTGTCACCGTCGGCATGCACCGCCACCGCCTGCCCCACCGGCCCGGCGCTGTTCTCAAAGGTGATATCCTCTGCCGTGAAACCCGCTCCCTGTATCCAGATGGTATAGGTCCGGAAAGTGCCCATGCTGCGCAGACCGGCATAATCATCCCATGTGATCACAGTCTTGTCCGCTCCTTCTCCCTTCATGAAGAGATTGGTGACCCACGAGGGAATGACAATCTTTTCCCTGTACACACCTGCACTGATATGCATGTATGTGGTATCAGACATGTAGGCCCTGATGGAGTTGACAGCCTCCTGAACGGAAGTGAATTCACCGCTGCCGTCAGCAGCTACGGTGATGTGCCTGACCTGACCGGTCATGGCAACCGATTGCAGTGTGATTATAACTATGAATGCGATCGTTCTGCTCATTGCTGTTTTAATGTGTTTTTAAAACACTAATTTAGTTTTTTATTGCTATTTTTCCGACAAAGCAGAAAACCATTAAAAATGATAAAGATGAAAGAACCGGGTAAATATTCATTCGGGA
>JAAZBN010000303.1 GCA_012513795.1 Bacteroidales bacterium
AGATTAAAACCAGATTAAAATTTATGTATAACTTTGCCCCGTTTTTACGACTAAACATCGGAGACATTTTTGAACAGAATAACAGAACCAAAATTTAAACAGAAATGAAGAACAGAATCTTTTTAGCAATCGCTACCGTTGCCATTATGGCCCTCATGGCCAGCTGCGCAAAAGTTCCCCAGGAAGCTCTTGACAGTGCAAAAGCCGCTCTTGAATCAGCACAGGCTGCACAGACTGACATCTACTTCCCCGGCGAATTCGCTGCTCTGAATGACTCACTCACCGTCATGCTCCAGAACATCGAAACACAGAAGTCGAAGTCAGCCAAGGATTTCAAAGCCATCAAGACCGCTGCAGAAGGTATAGCTCTTAAGGCTGCCGAACTGTCAGGCAATGTAGAAGCCAAGAAAGCTGAGGTTAAAGCTGAGGCTGAAACAATGATGGCTGGTGCCAAGACTCTTCTTGAAGAGGCCAAGGCACTCCTTCTCAAAGCTCCCAAGGGCAAGGAAGGCAGAGCTGTTGTTGAAGAGATGAAGACTGAACTGACTGATCTCGAGACATCACTCACCACCGAGGTGCAGGGTATGTTTGACGAAGGCAGCAACTACATGGCAGTTGTTGACAAGGTAAAAGCTGCTACAGAAAGAGTTAATGGCATCATCGCCGAGCTCAAGGCAGCTATGGAAAAAGCCGGTATCAAATTCTAAAATACCACCGGCCAACAGAATGATCCCCGGGCCCTGTCCCGGGGATTTTTTTTAACTTCGCCCCCATGAAAAGCGGAAGCCTGACCAACCTTATTGTTTATTCCATCGTTGCCGTCGTGCTCATAGCGCTGGGAGTGCTGGCATTCCACGCTCTCGTCCCCGAGTCGCCGCAGCCGGAGGTGGAGCAGGCGCGCGCAGCCATCGTCCGGGCCAGGGATCAGCAGTCGGGGATCTATTCTCCCAGGCTCTTTCGCGAAGCACAGAACAGCTACGATTCCGCTATGGCCGCATGGCGAAGCGAGAATGAGCGCTTCATCCTGCTGCGCAATTACGAGCGTGTGATCATTTTCGCTGAAAGCGCAGAGAAAAATGCCGAGGACGCAATGCGAAACACCGCCTCGCGCACGAAGAGCCTGAAGAGCAGTCTGGAGAGCGAGATCGCACGCCTGAACAGGGAAATGGCATCGTTCGAAAAGATCTTTCTCTCAATGCCACTGCCGCCGGATGTCAGGAAGAAGCACTCGCGCGGGAAACTGCTTATCAAGGAGGCGGAGATCGATTTCAACAAGGAGAGATATGTGGATGGAAACCTGAAGATCACCGAGGCAAACGAGTATATATCAGGTACATACAATCTTGCGCGAACCACGCTGCAGGAGTATTTCAAGCACTACCCCGACTGGCAGGAGTGGGCTATGGAGACCATCGAGCAAAGCCGGAAGAACGGATCATACGCCATCCTGGTAGAAAAGATCCCTCCCCAGTGTCACCTGTACCATGGAGGCAAAAAGAAATATACCTTTGAGGCTGAATTCGGCACCAACTGGCTGGGCGACAAGAAGAGCAGGGGTGACATGGCCACGCCGGAAGGAAAATATACGGTCACCAGGAAGCTGTCCGGAGGGGCAACGAAGTACCACAAGGCCCTACTGATCAACTATCCGAACAAGATAGACGTGCAGGAGTTCAATGAGCGCATAAGGAGCGGCCAGCTCCCGGTGGATGCCAGCATAGGCGACATGATAGAGATCCACGGTGAGGGCGGCAAGGGCGGCCACTGGACACAGGGGTGTGTGGCTCTCAAAAACTCCGATATGGACATACTGTACAGATATGCTTCAAAAGGAACACAGGTAACAATCATCGGATCAGCTTTAACCCTTGAGGAATTCTTTTCCTCCAGAGAGAATTTATAATGGAAGAGCAGAGCGAAAATTTTTCAGAGGAGACTGCGCCCGGCATCATATCCAGAGCGAAAGGATACCTGAACATCGCAGTTGATTACGTGAAGACGCATCGCAGGGCGATGGCAACATTTAAGATCATTGTGGCGATGCTGGCGTTGATGCTTATCTTCTCTATCCCTCTCTACCTGTCGCCGGCCCTGCAACACTCCTGGGGGACCAGTCGCGCCGAGTGCCGGGCTGACTCGTCGCTTCTTGATAATCGTGCCATCAGGAGGCAAATATCCGTAACAAGGAATGAGATCACACGCCTGGAGCGAAGACTGGCATCGTTCATCCCCACGCAGACCTACCTGGTGATCAATACTGTTGACAACAGGTTCTCCCTTTACCGTAACCGGAAACTTGTTCGTGAGGGCTACTGTTCTTCAGGCAGTTATACTCTTCTAAAGACTGAGGAAGGGGATAAGGAGTGGATCTTCAAGACCCCTCGGGGCAGGTTAACAATACAGGGCAAGATCACCAATCCTGTCTGGCGGAAGCCCGACTGGGCGTTTGTTGAAGAGGGACTGCCCGTACCGGGCCCCACCCATCCCTCGAGGTATGAGTTTGGCGTTCTCGGCAAGTATGCGATGAGCCTCGGCGACGGTTACCTGATTCACGGTACGCTCTACCAGCGCCAGCTGGGGATGCCTGTAACACACGGGTGCATTCGGTTGGGCGATGAAGACCTTGAGGCCGTCTTCAGATCGCTGAGCGTAGGATCAAGGGTTTATATCTATTAAAAGCCATCTGCCATGAAGCGTGAAACGAAAAAAAAGTTGATAATATGGGGTACGATAATTACCCTCTTTCTAATCTATTATTGCGTTATGGCGGTGTTGGCAGTTAACCATACGGTTAATAAATTTGACGCTGAATATTTTGTCTCGCTGGAACAGAATGAAGATGATACGATCAACCTGTGTGCCATTCCCGGTTATGTTGACATGATCCGTCAGAAGGCTTTTCTCAGCTCGCAGTTGAAGATGGCTGAGTCGGATTCGATAGGGCTGCTTATCAACGTACGTGACAGTGTAATCCAGTTACTCATCAAGGGGCTGCCGGTACGGACGGTGGGTATTGATGAGTATGATGTCTCGCCGTTTTTTCACCGGGCAAACCAGGAGGCCATTTACAGCATGCTCTCGGCTCCTATGACAATTACCGGCATGCAGGCCACCTTCAGGAAGGATCCGGTCAATGTCAAGATTGCACCGAAGGATACCACCGAGGCTGTCACTGACGCGAAGCCAGACACCACTGATTTTGAGGCGGTATTCTTCACGCTGGATACGGATAAAGACATCCGTTTCTATTTTGAGCAACATGAAGATACGATAGGTGCTGACCGCAGGGCAAGGTTCTTTTTCGATCTCAGGGACCGCACGAGGAATACCGCGGCGACCATGAAGGATATTGTGCGTTTGAGGGTGCCTCCGTATATTCCGTACATCAAGATATGGATCCCGAAGGCAGAGGCCAAGATCATTTACAGGGCTATCCCACGTGAGGGGATGATTGTTTTGACCCAATAGGTTTTTTAGCTGCACTTTCACTAAAAAAAAAGTGTAATTTTGCACCGTCTAATTTCCGGTCTGTAGCTCAGCTGGTAGAGCAGCTGACTCTTAATCAGCGGGTCCAGGGTTCGAGTCCCTGCAGACCGACCAGATATGCTAAAGGGGAGCCGTGGGGCTCCCTTCTTTGTTGGCTCAGTTGGTAGAGCATCCCGATCCGCCAGCCGGTGAATGCCAGGTGAGTCCGTGGTTCGAGTGACTGCAGACTGAATAGATTCATAATCAGGTGAACTGCGGATTTTTCTTACGCTATTTTGGAAGGCGGAACAGAAGTACATAAATTGCCCTACGGTAAGAATCAATTACACAACAGTTATGAAACCTTACATAATTCTGCACAATTCAGTGAGTCTTGACGGATCACTGACCGGATTCATGCCTGACATGGAACTGCATTACAGGCTTGCCGGAAGTTTTGAGCCTGATGCAAACCTGATCGGTTCATCCACAGTAATACAGGGTCAGGAGATGTTCGGTAACAGAATACCTGATGAGGTGCCCGACGATTTCGTTCCTCCCAAACGTGACAGTAACCTTCCCTGGTGGATTATCGTCGATTCAAAGGGAAAGCTAAAGGGAATGCTCCACACCTGTCGCCGGTTTGAGTATTGCAGAGATGTAATCCTGCTGGTCACGGATCAGACTCCCGAGGATTACATAGAGCACCTTGAGGAGAGGAAGTACAGGTACATCCGAACCAGGGGTGAAAAGGTAGATCTGCAGGAGGCATTACAACTTTTAGCAGAAGAGTACGGTGTTAAGAGAATTGTTACCGATACGGGTCGTATCCTTGCCAATCTGCTCCTTGATGCTCAGCTGGTGGATGAGATAAGTGTACTTGTCCATCCGCTGATCAGGGGCAGGGACTCCTACAGCATGTTCAGCGATGTATCCTCAGAAGTGAACCTCACGCTGATCAGGGAGGAAAAATTGGGCAACGGGTGCGTCTGGATTGTTTACAAGCCTGAGTATAGCAATCCTCATCAGGCATAGGGTGTTGGCAGAGAGTTTGGTAATTTGCCAGGGTCATTTCCCCGTAGCCTGCTTCTGAAACTCCAGCTCACCTTTCATGGCACGGCTGAGGAAGAGGCCGCCTTCGGTAAGCTCATAGTCCCACGACTTCAGCATCTGCGGCCACCAGTGCGGATCATAGATCCAGCACATCCAGCTTATTCCACGCTCCTCGAGGAATTTGATGATGCGGTTGCCATAGTCGTTGTAATCAGGTGCATTCATATCTGTATGGAGCCCGAACTCAGTGGCAACCACCGGCACCGCTGCAGCCGCAAAGGCGAAGTTCTCCTCCCACCTCGGCTCCCAGGGCTGGCCCCGCTTGAAGGCATAGGGGTGGGTCACATAGGCGATCCCCCCGATATTCAACGGGTCATCACGCAGGGGCGAAAGGTCATAGGCCCAGTCGAGCCCCGCAACCAGCGGAATGGTCTCCCGGTCATATGCCCTTATCAGGCTGATCATGTGCTCATTTATCTTTTTCCACTCCGACCATGGAAGTGAACCCAGCTCGCCGCGATAGATAGTCGGCTCGTTGAACAGCTCATAGAAGGCTACGGTGTTATGTCCGGCAAAGTTGCGCGCAATGGTTCTCCAGAACTCGTAGGTCTCTGTCTTCGTGGTGTTGTACATCGGATCCTGGAAGAGCTCCATCCAGAGGTTCCCGATAGAGTGCCAGTCGATTATTACATACATGCCGAGGTCCGTGCACCATTCTACCGCCTCGCGCAGCAGCTC
>JAAZBN010000304.1 GCA_012513795.1 Bacteroidales bacterium
ATGCTAAGCATTGGACCTGAAGTTATTTATGATTTCTGCAACCTTTCTGTATTCCTCGTCCTCCATAACCTGGCTGACAGGCAAGCTAATTACTTCCCTGTGTATCTGTTCTGTCAGGGGAAAGGTCTTCCCGTTCCAGTGGCTGTATGCACGCTGCTTATGCGGCGGGACAGGATAATGAATCAGAGTCTGAACCCCGTTGTCAGTCAGGTATTGCTGCAACCTGTCCCGCTCAGGGTGACGTACTACAAACAGGTGGTAAACATGACCATGGTCCTTTTCAATATTTCCCGTACCAGCCGCCATCGGAAGGATGATCCCCGGACCGGAGATAAGGCTATGATACTGCCGGGCTATATGTCTGCGACGCCGGTTATCCTCATCCAGGCGCGGCAGCTTGATACGCAGCACAGCAGCCTGCATCTCGTCGAGACGGGAGTTGAGACCCTGGTAATCATTAACATATTTCTTTGTAGATCCGTAGTTGGCGAGAGCCCTGACCACGCCGGCAAGCTCATCGTCATTTGTAGTAACGGCACCGCCATCACCCAGAGCACCAAGATTCTTCCCCGGATAAAAGCTGTTTCCGGCAGCATCACCCAGAGACCCGGTCCGTCTAGCTGCTGATCCCGATCCCGGTGCTCCCGTCACTGTGCTGCCCCATTCCGCTCCCGCCGCCTGGGCATTATCCTCAATGATCTTCAGGTTATGCCTGACGGCAATCTGCTCCAGCTCCTCCGACCAGCATGCCCTGCCATAAAGATGAACCACCATGATGGCCCTCGTGTGCGGTGTGATATGCTCCTCCACCTTATCAAGGTCAAGGTTGTATGTGGTCATGTCAGGCTCAACAAGGACAGGCTTCAGCCGGTTGTCGGTGATGGCCAGTATGGAAGCTATGTAAGTGTTCGCCGGCACAATCACCTCATCCCCCTCTTTCATCACACCCATTTCTAGCCATGCCTTCATTATCAGACGAAGGGCATCAAGACCATTTGCAACGCCAATGCAATGTTTTACCCCAATGTAGGATGCATATTCCTTTTCAAAGGCCGCCACCTCTTCGCCAAGCAGGAACCAGCCACTTCTCACAACCCGCTGCACGGCCTCAGTAAGGTTAGGCTCAAAGCTGTCTGTTATCTTTTTAATATCAAGGAACTTTATCATTAACGCGAGTATGTGTAAACATGTGTGACAAAACCAAGTTTGAATCCGGCTTTTTCCCAGGTGTGTATGGCAGGCCTGTTGGATGCCTGGGTAATTGTAGTAAGAATATCCGTGCCCTTCATCTTTAATTCGTAAATCACGGCCGTCAGCAATTTCGACAACCATCCGCTGTATTCACTGTTGTCAACCGCTGCCAGAACCAACTTTGCAATCCGGTGCCCCATTACCTCAACCGGATAGTCTGCAGCAAGGAAACCAAACGGCCTTACACCGGAAATGTCAGGTACCATGACTATGTCTGCAAAACCTTTTACCGACTCTTCAATGAAAGTGCCCAGGTAGGCATCAGCAATCTCAGGTGAAAAAGCCGGATCAGCATGCACCCTGTCAAATATGTTTCTCATACTCATTGCCACATTCTTCAGGGCCGGAATGTCTTTTTTCACTGCCAGCCGTACCGGATCTGCAGGTACCGTGGCTGTATCAAAAGAGTCATAGTAATAATTAAGCCTTGTCTCTACCAACCGGAAGCCGGTATGTGACATCACCCTGATAAGGAACAGATCTTCACATGGTATGGTGACTGAGACATACCCTTCATTGCCGGCAATCTCTTCTGCAAACCTTTTTATGACGCTCCCTGCTGCAGCTGCATCATCATGATCCGCCATGATGAATTCAATCTTTATAATTCTCCTTCGGAAATATTC
>JAAZBN010000043.1 GCA_012513795.1 Bacteroidales bacterium
GCAGTTACGGCTATTGTCCCGGTTGTTGAAATTGTTCCGCACCCGCCAGTCAGCGACACGGTGTAAGTAAGAGCGGCTCCGGCAACTGTAGGAGTACCGCTGATCGTCACCACATTGCTGGCCCATGCGCCTGTCACACCTGTAGGAAGACCGGTTATTGTAGCTCCTGTAGCACCGGTAGTGGCATATGTTATAGGTGTAATCGGGGTGTTGATACACACCGTCTGTGCATCAGTGGTGGGAGCGGAGTTTAGTGTGATAGTATTGTTAGGTGAAATATCGACAAGTATCACATCCGATGTTGCATTATCGCAGGATGGAACATCAGGTGATATGACAAGCCTGTAATAGTGTGTCCCTGATGTTACTTCGGATAATGTATAGGTTGGAATACGACTTATTCCGATTTCATCCCACGAATCAATTCCGGTTGGACTTGACTCCCATCGATATGTATACTCCTCTGTTCCATCAATGACTTGAGCGGATAAATCAAAGTTTGTATTAACACACGCACTTACTGGTCCAGTAATAGATACCGAAGGATCATCGAATATTGTTATTACTTTTGGTTCAGTAACTAATGAGTTTCCGCAAGCATCTTCAATTACACAGCGATACCGATAGATATCTGGAGACATCAATACTGGAGGAGTAAATGTCGGATTTACCTCTCCGATAATGTCCACTTCATTTAACTGCCATTGATATGTGTAGGGAGCCAGTCCTCCACTTAGCACAGGATCATTAATACTTAAAACAATGCTCGGATTATATCCAACACAGGCATCTACAGAGTCAACATCATGCCCACCAAATAAAAGTGTTGGAGTGATTACTGAAATAGTTATAGGATATGTATTACTTAAGCAAGGAGGTACGCTACTTAAGATGGTTAGCATTGCATTATAGGTTCCAGAAGCTGCTCCTGGAGGAACAATTATTTCTATTGGACTAGCTGGAAGGGTAGTAATAGGAACGTCAGTGAATAATTGGGCCTGTGCAAAAGGATCAAATTCAATCCTGTATCGATCGCCAGTTGTTGATGAGTAAGTAAGGTTCGCTACTGTTGTTCCTTGACAAACTGAAGGATTTGGACCTAAGTCAATTGTGCAGGAGGGCTGGCCATAAATGGCGGAAAAACCAACTAGGCATATTCCCGCCACCATCAGGACCTTCCTGAATACGGGACGTAGCTTGAGGCTGGTTAATATGGGTAGAAATGAGCTAATAATATGGTCCGCTACTAATGACAATGCTATTTATACGTTAGGACTAAACAATTGTTGCTTACGTGATCGGGAATATTTTTTTGTTTTAAATATTTGCAATTATCTGCTTTAGGAATACAATAATTGACAATAACAGTCGTTAAATCGGGCCTGCCATATGAGCAGGAGTAGCTAAATGCCATTAAATCAAATTGATGTGGCCGGGCAGAAAGGTCTGTTACAGATTGTGACAAAACCCGCGATCCTGGCAGACTCAAGGACAGGGTAAATGCCAGGCAAGCTACATTTTGATCCTCCCTGTGCTTTTTGTTACGCTGAAGGAATAATTTAGGAGGAGCTAAACACAATTCTGACTTAGCATTCCTTGAACTCTGATATTCAGCGATTAATATTGATGATTCTTTAATATCGTCTTCGACTTTTCTCAACTATTGTATCTTAATGCAGACAAATAGAGCACACGGGCTCGTCTCTTCTTTTTTTTTGAGCCTGTTCTGTTAAATCCTCTTACTCTCTGGTCCTTTACGCTATGTTAGTCTCGGGTTCTCTGGCTTCGGAATTTTTGTCGGACAGATTACCACGATATAAATGTACCAATGATTCTGGAAGGGAAATATTTTTTTTGACAAGTGAACAAAAATGAAAGATAAATGTATCATTTTGATAATTTAACCTGAAAAGGAGGGCTGATACATATTTAATAAATGGAATTCAGACAGGATCGGCATGCTTAAAAGAGATGCACATTCTTGTAAAGTATCCAATGTTTTTTTATTTTTGCCCCGCTGCTGAAAACTGCCAGAGATATCTGCCGGTCAATTCAGCAACAGACGACTGAACGTTTTTTGGAGCGATGGGTGAGAGGCTTAAACCAGCAGTTTGCTAAACTGCCGTACGGGTAACCGTACCGGGGGTTCGAATCCCCCTCTCTCCGCAGAAGACAAAGCAGGCCGGATCACTGAAAGTGGTCCGGCTTCTGCATTAAAGGGTGGATCGAGTGAGTTTACTCACGAGATTCAACCATGAATGCAGAAGGGGGTACGCAATAACGTATCCCTGCTTTGTCTTTTGCAGGTCCACCTCAAGGGGATCACCGCAGATAATCCCCTTGTTACCTCTGGTGGCTTGAACTATTAGCGAAATCATCGCAAATACCCCCCCGAAATTCCTCCTGATCCGGCAACAAACATTTGCCTGCCTGTTGATTGTTTTTCGAACATTTATTAATTTTATCAATCATTAATCTAAACCAAGGAGGAATAATTATGTCAAATGAAGACATTTCTACAGATCAGAGTCAGACCATGACTCAAATGTCGACCAACCTGTCCAACCTGTCGAAGTATATGAAGTTCGTCGGGTTGCTTATGATGATTGGTGGTGTCATCTACTGCATCACAATTATCGGGGCTATCATTGGAGTACCTTATTACCTGATGGGGAAGAGACTCAGGGAGTCGGCCGATGCATTTACCGACTACAATTCATCCAGCTCTGTTTCGGACCTGCAAACGGCCATCGGGCAGCAAACCAAGGCGTTCTTTATCATGTACATACTGGCTATAATTGGTCTCGTGCTGATAGCAATATATATTGTTGTTCTGCTTGCCATGCTGGCCTCAGGAGCTTTCTAGTCTTTCTCTTCCGGTACAGTCAGGCTACTAAAAAACGGACACGCCAGGCTGCCGCACCTTACGGTCATCCCAGGCTGCCGCAGTAGCGGGCATCCCTGGCTGCCGCAATAACGCACATCCATGGCAGCCGCATTAACAGATATCCCCGGCTGCCGCACCTTACGGTCATCCCAAGCTGCCGCAGTAGCGGGCATCCATGGCTGCGTCAGATACGCACGGCACCGCCCGCTGTTATCACTTCGCCATTATTTATGTAGTAGCTATATTCAGTACAGGCATACCTGCCATACAACATGAAACCCGCCTCGTCAGAACAGCTCCGATCTCAAAAAAAACCGAGGTAACAGGTCGTAACAAGCACAACAAGAGCTTCGCCGTACAGGCGGAAACCCGCAGAGAAAGTCATACAGGGAAATTTTATCAACAAACATTAAAATTCCATTAAAAAAATCACAACAGATTAAAACCAGATTAAAATTTATGTATAACTTTGCCCCGTTTTTACGACTAAACATCGGAGACATTTTTGAACAGAATAACAGAACCAAAATTTAAACAGAAATGAAGAACAGAATCTTTTTAGC
>JAAZBN010000305.1 GCA_012513795.1 Bacteroidales bacterium
AAATTAAGTGAAATTTTAATCTTACGCTATGAATTGAGGTCCGGTTCGGGATTGCCGGTGACCAAAATCCGGTTCATCATATTTTAAAAACCCTATATTTGAAACCGTTCCTTTCTGACCATTGAAAAGAAAAAGCCAATACCCATGAAACACACAACTCTTCTATTGAGTGCAATTGCGGCCCTGCTGCTGGCCGGCTGCAACGCCAAAACCCCCGTGACAACAGATCTCGCAAAGAACAATATTATCCCGAAGCCGGTCTCCGTGACTGCTGAAGGGGGATCATTTGTGCTTACGGCGAAGAGTGACATTCATGTCATGCCCGGCGGGCCGGAAGAGCTTGCCTCAATAGCCGGCTACCTGGCAGATAAACTCAATCCTTCCACAGGACTGGGGCTTGAGGTGGTTTCTGACGGCAAAAAGCCGGGCAGGGGAGACATAATGCTGATGCTCTCCGATGATGACGCAGAACTCGGGGATGAGGGCTATGAGCTTGTCATAACCGACAGGCTGCTGACGGTCACGGCAAATAAGCCGGCAGGACTCTTTCACGGCATCCAGACCATCAGGCAATTGTTGCCCCATGAAGTTGAGGCGGACACGGTACAGCCCGGGCCATGGGTCATACCCACGGGTACCATACGAGACTGGCCGTCATACGGCCATAGGGGAGAAATGCAGGACGTTGCGCGTCATTTTTTCGGTCCGGAAGATGTAAAAAGGTTTATTGATCATCTGGCACTTTATAAAATGAATGTTCTTCACATGCATCTTTCCGACGATCAGGGGTGGCGGATAGAGATCAAATCATGGCCCAATCTCACTGCTCATGGCGCAAAGACAGAGGTTGGCGGGGGTGAAGGGGGATATTTCACCCAGGAGGAGTATTCCGACATAGTTAAGTATGCCGCAGAGCGATATATAACAATTATTCCCGAGATTGACATGCCAGGTCATACCAATGCCGCGCTCTCATCCTACCCGGAGCTCAACAAGGGGGGCAAGGCGCCGGAGCTGTACACGGGAATCAAGGTTGGATTTAGTACGCTCGACACCCGTTCGGAGATCACCTATAAATTCGTTGATGATGTGGTCAGAGAGATAGCCGCTCTTACCCCAGGGAAATATTTCCACATCGGAGGTGATGAGTCTCATTCTACCAAAATAGAAGATTACATCTACTTCGTAAACAGGGTACAGGAGATTGTGACGTCTCACGGCAAGAGTGTTATCGGATGGGACGAGATAGCCCATGCCACACTGAAGCCCGACGCGATAGTACAGTATTGGGCGCGTTCCGCGAATGCATTGAAGGGAATCAGCCAGGGAGCGAAGGTACTCATGTCACCGTGCACGTATGCATATACTGATATGAAGTATGACAGCACAAGTATCTTCGGACTGAGCTGGGCGGCATACATTGAGGTGGACCGTGCCTACAGCTGGGATCCTGACACACTGGTTCCCGGGATCAGCAGGGAAAATATAATCGGGGTGGAGGCACCGCTCTGGGCAGAGACCATCTCCACCTTCAGGGAGGCTGAATACCTGATTTTCCCGCGTCTGCCGGGGTATGCTGAGATAGGATGGACTCCTGCCGCCTTGCGCTCATGGGACGAATACAGGGAAAGGCTGGCCTCCCACGGCAGGCGTATGCAGATAATGGATATTAACTTCTACCGCTCACCGCTGGTTGACTGGGAGACAACTGAGGAATAAGCTGAAAGGCTTGATCGCGGTGGAGGACTGACTGGTGATCTCCGGGCAGGGCTTAAAAATCACCTTCGGCATTGCCGAAGAACCTGAAGTTGTATGTCAGCATGAAGATGGGCTGTGCAAAGATTGTCATCTGGTAACCGTTTACGGTCCCGTTCTCGTTTCTGAAGAAGATTGAATAGGGATTTTTCCTTCCAAGCACATTGTATACGGTAGCCGTCAGGGAGGAGTGGTTCAGTTTCTTTGCACGAAGGTTTCCGTTTATGGTGGCAGCAAGGTCAAGCCTCATGTAATAGGGTATACGGTAGTCATTCCTTTTGGAATAGTAGACATTAGAGGAGTTATAGAAATCATAGAAAGCTACGGGGTACGTTATTGGCCTGCCCGAGCTGTAAACGAAATTGGATGTAAGGTTAAAGCGCCTGGAAGCCTTTGCATTTATAACTACCTTAAGGTCATGGGGTTTGTCATAGTTTGCCGGGAAGTAATTGCCTCTGTTGACCTTCTCCTCCGGATACTGGCCATCTACCCGCATGAAGACCCTTGACCAGGTATAGCTGACCCAGCCCGTAACACTGCCCGACTGTTTTTTCACCATCACCTCCAC
>JAAZBN010000306.1 GCA_012513795.1 Bacteroidales bacterium
CAGTGCATGATCTTGAAGACCAGCTCGCGCAGCAGATCACCGGCATCACTTCCCGCCTCACCGAATCCTTTTGCTTTCAGGTCATATGACCGTATGAGGGAGATAATGTTCATGCAGGCCCCCACATTGTACAATGCAGCGGCAGCCTTGAAATCTTTCACGTAACCCGGATAGGTCCTGAGCATGGCAACCACGTTGCCGTCACTCTTGTCCTTCAGGCTGTGATAGATAAGGAGTCTGCTGAAGCTGGAGAAGAGGACAGGGAAGATTAGTGGGATAATCTCTTTCTTTGAGTGGGTAGCATAGTAGTTTACAACCCTGGCTGCCTTGAGCGGGTTACGATAGACGACAGCCTTCCACAGCTCATTGGGACTGTAATCCTTGCTGATTCCTATGCTCTTTTCAATCTGTTCGGTGGTTATGCGAGGGTTCTCCCTGGGCAGTGAAATGATCAGCTTCTCCAGCTCATTGGCAATCTTGCCAAGGTCATTCCCCAGGAACTCAGCCAGCAACCTTGAGGCATCCGTGCCGGCCATAATGCCCCTGTCAGTCAGATAACGGTCAATCCAGCCCGGGATCTGATACTCCGGCACCCTGTCGGATTCAATGTACCATCCCTTTTTGGCGAGCGATTTATAGAGCGATTTCCGTTTGTCAAGATCCTCATATTTGTATGCAACGACAAGGATGGTTGATTTGAGCGGATTATCCACATAGACAAGCAGCTCATCTATCTTCTTCAGCTTCTGTGCCTCCCGCACAATGACCACCTGCTGGTTAGCCATCATCGGGAAGCGGCGGCAGGTCTCAATGACCTGTGTAACAGTCACATCTAGGCCATAGAGTACCGTTTGGTTGAAGGCTTTCTCCGACTCATCGAGCACTTTGTCCTCAATAAAGTCCGTGATGAGGTCAATGTAGTAGGGTTCCTTCCCGGCGAGGAAATAGACGGGCTTGTAGATCTTGTTTCGCAGATCTCTCAGTATCTCCCTGTAATCTGTCGCCATCAGAAACGCAGGTGTTTGACCGAGATACCGTTATCCTTGATTTCCGTCAGTGCCTCAATGCCAATCCGCAAATGAGTCTCCGTAAACTGACTGGTCACCTTCATGTCACTCTCGCCGGTCTTTATTCCCGTGGAGATCATCGGCTGATCAGAGACCAGTAGGAGGGCGCCGGTGGGTATCTCATTGGCAAACCCGACAGTGAATATGGTTGCTGTCTCCATATCAATGGCCATGGCCCTGGTCTTGATGAGGTATTTCTTAAAGCGGTCATCATACTCCCATACCCTCCTGTTGGTGGTATAGACCGTCCCGGTCCAGTATTCGAGGTTGTTGCGGACAATGGCTGCAGAGACGGCGCTCTGCAGTTTGAAAGCAGGCAGCGCAGGTATCTCCTGCGGCAGGTAGTCGTTCGAAGTACCATCACTTCGTATGGCAGCAATAGGAAGGATCAGGTCGCCGAGCTTGTTCTTCTTCTTCAGTCCGCCGCACTTGCCCAGGAAGAGTACAGCCTTGGGCTGCAGTGCACTGAGAAGATCCATTACTGTGGCTGCGTTGGGACTGCCCATGCCGAAGTTGATGATTGTTATGCCTCCCGCGGTGGCGCTGGGCCAGTTCTTGTCCTTCCCTTCCACCGGCACATCGTTCCATCGGGCAAAGATTTCCACATAAAGTGTAAAGTTGGTAAGAAGGATAAACTCGCCGAAGGAGTCGAGATCCTTTCCCGTGTAGCGGGGCAACCAGTTGTTGACTATATCTTCCTTGGTTTTCATGTTCTCCGGAGCTGTTTGTTTATATTTGCCCTGCCTAAGGGTAATCAAAAATACAACAAAAGTTGAAACCACTGAAACTGCCTCCCTGTTCACTGCGCATAAAAGAGGGCCCGGGCAACAGACTGATCTATGATCCGCTGCGAAGGAAATATGTGACACTCACTCCGGAAGAGTGGGTGAGGCAGCATTTTGTCAATTACCTTACCGGTTGGCTCGGTTATCCTCCCGGACTCATCCGCATAGAGGCAGCCTTCACGCTTCATTCCATGGTTCGCAGGGCTGATATCCTGGTGCATGACAGGTCAGGCGAGCCGGTACTTATTGTGGAGTGCAAGGCACCACAGGTGAAGATCACCCAGGAGGTCTTTGACCAGGTGATCAACTATAACTTCAGTTACGGTGTCAGATACCTGGTTGTCACGAACGGCATTACACACTTCGCGGGTAAGACGGATATCGCAAAGCGAAGCTTCGAGCTGCTGGACAGGATACCCGATTATGAAACCGTCACAGGCGATGAACCATGACAGATGTTACATGCGCGGTGATCCGCAATGAAGAGGGACTTGTACTGGCTGTCCGCCGGGGGCCGGGGATGGGCAATGCAGGAAAGTGGGAGTTTCCCGGCGGGAAGACCAGACCGGGGGAGGATCATGAGGAGTGCATCATCAGGGAGATAGATGAGGAGTTGGGGATTGATATTGTCATCTGTGGCAGGCTGGAGGCGGTGGAACATGATTATGGCGATAAAAAAATCAGGCTTATTCCTTTCATCTGTGACACCCTGGCATCAAAGCCTCTTCTGCGCGAACATGATCACTACAGATGGATGGAGCCTGACGGGCTGGTAACCCTTGACATGACGGCTGCAGACATACCCGTTGCCCTTCAGTATGTTGCTCAGAACAAATGCATTACGGTCTGCGAGACGGAGGAGGATGCAGTGCGGGTGACGGCAGAAGCAGGTGAAGAGCTGGCAAGAATGATGGGCAGGGTAACCAGCGTGGAGGAGATAACCATGGTGGCACAGTCTGCTGTGAAAGACAGTACCCTGCTGTCACAGCTTGTAACCCTCTCGTCAAGCACTGAACCAAGGGTAGGATTCATGTCCTCATGGGCGCTCTCCAAAGTGGTAGATGTTGATGCGAAGGTGATGGTACCGTTCCTTCCGCTGATTATTGACGCCCTGCCCTCCGCACCCAACGAGAGTGTGCAGAGGTCACTCATGAGGGTGCTGATGAAAAGCAACATTAATGATATACCCCGTGCGCACCATGCCGTACTGATAGACTATTGCCTGACGGTAATGAGGGACAGAAACCAGCCTGTGGCACCCAAAGCATATGGTATGGAGATACTTGCATCGTTCTGCTCTCTGTACCCTGAGTTAGTGAATGAGGTTATGGGTGCAGTGCAGCTTTTTATCAATGATGCTTCAGGGGGGATGAAGGCAGCAGGACGGAAGGTGATGCAGAGACTAGGTAAGAGGCATTAGGCATTAGGCAAGAGGCAAGAGTGTTTCCATAATTCATTCAGGGAGTGCATTAAAGGTATATTTTTCCCTACTGCCTCTTGCCTACTGCCTCTTGCCTGATTTTACCGTCTTCCTGATCCATTTGGTGATCAGGTCCATTGCTGCGGGGGAGAAGGTCTCCTCAATCTTCGGGTATTCAGTGGTCAATCCTGTTCCGGCATTCTGGAAGAGATGGTTCAATCCCGGCAGGGCTACCGTTTTTACTTTACGGTTGCCGCCTCTGCGCACCGCATTCTTTATCGCAGGCAGGTTCTGCTTATGATTGACCTGGAAATCTTTTTCGCCGTTCAGTGCCAGAACAGGGCATTGAACGTTGCTCCAATACAGGGCCGGATCTGCTGAAAGGAAATATTTCCACCACGCATTGTTGGTCTGTATCAGTCCCTGTGTGAAGTCTGTCATACGCTGCGCGCGTTCTTCAGGGGCCAGTCCCATGGTATCAAGCTCTCCGTTGTACCATTCCATAGCCCTCTTCGCCGCCGTGCGCTGGTCTTTACTATCCATCACAATCGTGAAGAGGTTCCTCAGCATGTGAAGCTGTGTCTCAAGGTCCTCCTGCGGCATCTCTGATACCGTGAAGAAGTCGATGTTCTGCTGTATGATTGCATCATATCCTGTCACACCCGGACCAGCCAGTGAGATGACGAATGCTATGTTCGCATTGCGCGAAGCAACGATAGGGGCTATCAGTCCGCCCTCGCTGTGGCCGGCGAGACCGATCTTCTTTTTGTCAATCTCGGCCCGTTGCATGAGATAATTCACTGCTGCCTCAGCATCATCGGCAAAGCTCATGGTAGTGGCTTCGGTCAGGCGGCCCTTTGATCCGCCCACACCCCTGTCATCATACCGCAGCACTGCGATACCGTTCCTGGTCAGGTGGTCAGCCAGCACCTTGAAGGGCTTGTGCATGAAGATGGTCTCATCACGGTCCTGCTGCCCCGAGCCCGTTATAAGCACCACAGCAGGGAAAGGCCCTTCGCCCTGCGGCAGCGTCAGGGTTCCTGCCAGACTGAAGTTCTCAACGGTGTTCATGAAAGTGACCTCTTCCTCGCGATAGGGATATGGCGGCATTGGCTCCTGCGGCCTGCTATACACAATGGGTTTTGCCCCCTTCTTCAGAGAAAGATCATATTCCCGTCCGAGCTGTGTCCATCTGCCCGTAATGATTGAGTCATTGGTGAAACCTCCGCGAAAACTCCCCCTGACCATTGGAATGTCCACCATGAGCGTGTCATCATCCAGGGTGACCCTGCCGCAAGGAATACCCTTTACACCCTGATCAGGCGAGTCCATTGAGGCTTTGACAGTATCAGCCTCAGTCATGGCGAAGTGGATCACAAGCTGTAGCTCACCGGCAGCTGTCTTCATGTTGCCTGACCAGGAACCTTCAAGTTTATTTGCATTGTCCTGGGCTGACAGTGTCAGTCCAAGGATAAACACCAGACCAGAAATAAATGCTGTTCTTTTCATAACGTATTGATTATAAAACCATCTACAGAGCATTACCTGCATGGCACACCCTGCCCGTATTGCCGTGAAGACCCGGTACCAGGCAGGTTTCAGGGCATCCTTGCAGATGAAACTCAAAAGTAACCATTTCTGGTTATCTTTGAAGCTATTTAAGGACATATGAAAACAGTAGATACCAGGGGGCTTACATGCCCGGCCCCCCTGATAAAAACGAGGCAGGGACTGAACGAGGCATCTGCCGGAGAGGATGTTGAGATATTGATAGATAATCCCACCTCGTTCAGTAACGTGAAGAGGTACCTGTCAGATAACAGGCTTCCCTACACTGTCCGCGAGGAGGGAAGCCTTGCCATTGTGACTGTCAGGAGAGGCGAAAAGACCGAGCTGAGCGTAAATGAAACGGAATATTGCACAACAGGCTCTGAGGAGCCGGCACCGAAAGTCAGAAAAACGGTGGTGGCAGTCAGCTCAGAAAGGATGGGCAGCGGTGATGATGTTCTCGGGACGAAGCTGATGGTCTCTTTCTTCAGAACCCTGGTGATGCTTGAGCCGCCACCTGCAGCAGTGGTCTTCTACAATGCGGGAGTGAAACTGGCTATGGACGACTCACCGGCACTGGATCATATCCGGGAACTCTCGGAAAAAGGAACCGCTATTTACCTTTGCACTACCTGCATCAACCACTTCGGTATCAGGGACCGCCTGCCAACAGGCAGTTTTAGCGATATGTATCAGATAGTTAACATATTAAGGGATGCTGATCATATTATCTGCCCGTAACACCTGCCGGGAGGAACAGTTTGGATATGGCAGCCAGCTATACCGGCGGATGCTTCTGGTTACCGGCGCCTGATCAACTTAAACACAGGAATATACAATGTCATTTGATCTTCTTACAACGGTAGAGACGGGAGGATGTTCGGCCAAGATACCTCCGCGTCAGCTCGAGGAGCTGCTGAAAGACCTGCATCTGCCGGCTGATCCCCGGATACTTGTTGATATATCAACTCATGATGATGCCGGGGTCTATAAGATCAATGACGAGACGGCCCTGGTTCTTACAACTGACTTTTTTCCACCGTTGGTAAGCGATGGCTATGATTTTGGCCTTATTGCTGCAACAAATTCAATAAGTGATATTTATGCCATGGGCGCAACGCCGCTGGTGGCGCTCAATATCATGATGTTCCCTTCTTCCCGGATTCCCATGGAGGTTTACAGGGAGATACTCAGGGGAGGCAATGACAAGGCGCAGGAGGCTGGTGTCAGCATCATCGGTGGTCATACTATTGATGATTATCCCCCAAAGTATGGCCTGGCCGTTATCGGCACCGTTCATCCTGACAGGGTCATTACTAATGCCGGGGTGAGGGAGGGGGATGAGCTTGTCCTGACAAAACCGGTCGGGACGGGGATAATCCTGGCCGGTCACCGGCTGAAGATGACTACGCCCGGACAGCTTGCCGCGGCGGTGCTTACAATGAAACAGCTTAACAATCGTGGGGCGGAGCTGATGGCCAGGCACAGTATCAGGGGCGCCACAGACATCACCGGCTTCGGGCTGGCGGGCCATGCGCTGAAGATGGCACGTGCCTCCGGCGTCACTATTGAGTTATATATGAAGAACGTTCCCCTGCTTGACGGCACCTACAGCCTGGCAGAACAGGGATGCATCCCCGGGGCCGCCTTTCGCAACCTTGATTATACTGAGGGGGAGACTCTCCTGGCTGACGGGCTCGATTACACCCTGAAGATGATTGCCCATGATGCACAGACATCGGGCGGGCTGCTGATGGCTGTGGCGCCGGAGAGGAGTGATAAAATGCTTCGTGATCTTCACTCCTCGGGCCACCCGGAAGCTGCAGTCATTGGTAAAGCCGTCAGGAGGCGGGAGGCATCGCTGATCCTTGCCTGATGTGTGACCGGGAACTGTTGATTCAGTCTTTTGCCATTGGATTTTATGTGCGTCCGCATCTGACATGCAACCTCATGAAGCGCTGACCCAGGCCTCTGAGATGCAAGTGTATCCACCTGAAAAACTATTCCGGCAATGAGAAGATAAACTCCACTCCTCCACCGGGTCGGGTACGGACAGAGATATCTCCCTTATGCAGCAGGATTGCATTTTTAACTATTGCAAGCCCCAGTCCGGTTCCGCCGCTCTTGCGCGACCGTCCGTCGTCAATCCTGTAAAACCGTTCGAAGATCCTTGCCTGGTGCTCTTCAGGGATTCCTATGCCATTGTCTGCGAAGGAGAAGGTACGGAAGCCTGGTTCCCCGGGAATAGACCTGATTGTGACGGTAACATTTTCACCGGCGTAGGTAATGGCATTCTCCAACAGGTTCTGGAAGACTGAGACAATGAGTGACCTGTTGCCGTTGACAATGGTGTCTGGCTCAACAGCTATCTCAACCTTCATCTGTTTCCTGGTGAGGTCAGTCATCAGATTATCACGCACTTCCTTCATTACTGCTGCAACATCAAACTCCTCATACGGGAACTGACTGCCAGTTTCGTCAAGCTTGTTAAGCGTCACAATGTCATTGATAAGGTCTGTCAGGCGTGTCGATTGCGTCAGGGCCTTGTCCAGGAAATGGTTTCTCTTCTCTTCATCAAGCTCCTTGTTTACCAGGAGGGTCTCGAGGTATCCTCTCACCGAGGCAATAGGGGTCTTGAGTTCATGGGCTATATTGGAGGTCATCTGCTGACGCATAGCCTTGCTCTGCTCAGTCTGTGTGATGTCAGTGATGACTATCTCGAAACTGTCATCATTGAAGAGTATACACCTGACTGCAAAATGCCTGCCTCCCTTTTCCATCCGCAACTCTGTTGATGGATTATCCAGTTTTCGTGCAGGATTGTTCTGGTTGGAATCAAGGAATGATTTGATACCTCCAAACAGGGGATGGTCAATGAATCCCCCGGGTGTAAGTGAGTGCTCACCGGTAATGGCATTAAGGAACACAATGAAATGGCTGTTAGACAACTCTTCCGTCCGGTCTGCAGAGAAGAATGCCACACCCTCATTCAGCACATGAAGGTGCCTGAAGAGCTTCTCCTTGTGAAGTTTCAGTTCTGCAGTGTTACGGGCCAGGTTGTTATATATCCTGACTATTTCCTTGCCTGTCTCCCCAACCTCATTCCTCGGGAAGATTATTGACGGGTCATTTCCTTCGCCGCGGCGCATTCTGGCTGCAAAGTCGCGCAGCATGGTAATGCTCTTTCCCATCCTGCGTGTGACGGCTGCAAGAAGGGCCCAGATGACGGCAAATACCACGGCCATGAAGAGCAGGAAGACCTTTTCCCGCTTCAGGAATCCAGTGATGTTTATGTTGTATTCCTCAGCCAGCCTGATATAATGTGTGTTGTAGTACCTCGAGAGGTAGTAATAGTCCTTGCCTGTGGATTCGGAGTGGCGCACAGCAGTACCGTAGGGTGAGTAGAGTGACTTGCCCACTTCGGGCCTGGTCAGGTGGTTCTCCATAGCTGACCATTCGTCCACGGAGCTGTCATAGAGGATGGTTCCGTCAATGGCAATGACGGTGATGCGCAGGTCGGGTACGGGTATCAGGTTGAAGATTGAGTCAATCAGGTGGTAGTCTCCTGTTTCGCTGAGCGAATTGACCCTCATGTAGTTGTCGACCAGCTGGGTCATGTCATTCAACCTGCCGTCGAGCGCGGCTATTCTTATCTCTTTCTCACGGTGGTACTGGAATGCCAGGATAAGCACCGTGAAGAGCAGGAAGATGCCGAAATAGTAGAGGAAGAGTCTGCGTCTGAAGCTTATTTGTTGTGTCATGGGAATCATTTTTATTCACCTAAATAGTAACCGTAACCAGATTTATTCCTTATCATGTTCCCCCTGTCACCCAGCTTCTTACGGATGCGGGCAATGGTGACATCCACGGTACGGTCAGTGACTATCACGTCATCACCCCATACCCGTGCCAGTATCTCATGTCGGGGAAAGATTCTGCCTTCATTGCGGATGAGAAGGGAGAGGATATCATATTCCTTGCGGGTCAACTGAAGGGGTTTGCCCTCGGAGAGGATCAGGTTGTTATCAGTGTCAACCATGAAGGAGCCGGCCGCGGTCTCCATGGTCACCCGCGACGGGGCCGAGCGGCGCAGGATAGCTTTTACCCTTGCTATCAGCTCCCTGACACTGAAAGGCTTGGCCAGGTAATCGTCAGCCCCGAGATTGAAGCCGGTGATCCTGTCATTTTCAGTATCCCTGGCTGTGAGGAAGATGACAGGGGTGGAGAGGTCCATCTCCTTCCTGATCTTTTCAGCCAGGCGGAAGCCTGATACCTGCCCCATCATCACATCGAGGATGAAGAGGTCATAGGTGTGCAGGTTTTTTCGCATTGCCTCCTCGGCGGAAAGGCATGTGTCAACGGTGTATCCTTCGCCCTCGAGGTTGAATGAGAGGATCTCGAGGATGGGTTCCTCGTCATCAACAGCCAGTATTTTGCGTTTCTCGTTCATACAATTCTTGATGGCCTACGGCCATTCACAATTCTTGATGGTCTACGACCATCTGTGGTCTGTAGCCATCTGGTCTACAATTCTTGATGGTCTACGACCATCCTGTCAATTAACGTCCTGTATTACAATTCATTATGGCCTACGGCCATCCCCATACTGCTATTGCCTACTGCCCACTGCCTACTGCCCACTGCCTACTGCCCTATTCCCCCTTCCCAATCCCTGTATGTCTGATGTCCGTCCCCTGAAGGGAGTATATTGATGCCTCTGCAATATTGGTGGCATGATCAGCTATCCTCTCAATATTGGAGATCATATCCTTCAGCTCTATATAGCTCTGTACCATTGACATCATCTTTTCATCAATATTTTCCTTCCGCAGGTGGCCAAGCAGCAGCTTGTGGTTCATCTCATCCACAACGGAATCGTTCTTGATGGTCCATATGGCATAATCCGGGTCTGAGTTGCTGAATGAGAGCAGCGCCTTTTC
>JAAZBN010000307.1 GCA_012513795.1 Bacteroidales bacterium
CTAGTGTGGTAACCTGATACTTGCTGTCAATGGCCTCAAGATAGTTCAACCCCGCTCTGACAGCATACGAATGTGATTCACCTGCATAGGATAACCACATCCTCTTTACCTTGTCTATATACTCCTGTGGTATATCATCATACCTGTCAACTACAGTATGATCTGCTATGATCTGGCTGTAAATGACAATCGAAAAAAGGAGACAGAATGCAGAAAGAATCGTCTTCTTCATCTTATCCAGTAATCTGACAATATTTTGACGAATGTTAAATTATTTGTGACAAACATACAAAATTAAACGACTAAACTATTAATAAGTTGCATTTTATTGTTCATCTTATAAATTTGCTTTTGTCTCAATTGGTCTTAATGTGTAATAACTTCCCCAAGTAATTGAAGGGCAGATTAATCCAAGTTATCAAATGTAACCAACAATCAAATGGCCAAAAGATAATTTATCAAAATTATGACGACGACTATCAACTTTCCTCTGTGATTATTATGTCACATAGTTCGGTTATTATCATATCGGAATTAACATATTGTTGATTATCTGTACATTACATCCGCACTAAATTGACAGGCTAATATTTGTAATTATATTCTCAACCCTGCTGTATTAACACCACTTCATCATTCCCCTGATAAAACAACCTCACATTTTTCACTAAATCATTCCAATCTGATGAAACTTGACAACAAATTTCACGTTTACTCTATGATCAGACTAAAATGTATATAGATGTCGTCCATCAGAACCATATCCCTGATTGCCGTGTTCATTTTTTACGGACTACAGGCATCAGCCCAGCATACTCCCATTAACCCGATAGCCAACAGGGTCTTCACTCCATTCATCATAAACCCTGCAATAGCAGGAAGCAAAGACTTCATGGCCATTGACTTTTCTGCTACAGTCCAGGGTGATGATTTCTCCCAACTGCTTAGTGGCAATACCCGCATAGCACACAAAGGACCACGATACTTCGGGGCCCCTGTGGGAAAAAGCTTCACTAACCTGGGAGCAGGCGGCAGCCTGTTCAACGACCACTACGGCCCCTCACGAAGCCTGGGAGTAAGCGCTGCTGCATCCTATCATATACCGCTGAGCGATAGGAATATATCTTTTATTTCAGTAGGAATCGCCGTCAAGGGCATCTACAACGTTATGGATTCAATCGCTGATCTCGGTGCACCGGGAAGAGAGAGCATAATCCCTAACATTGATGCAGGTATATATCTCTACAGCAAGAACCTCTATGCCGGTATATCTGCAACCAACCTGTTGGGTAATATGACTGACAGCCTGGATATGGCCACTTATGAAATACCTGTCTCAAGGCAATATTTCTTTCTGGCAGGTTACAAAATAGTCCTGAGCAGGAGCCTCGATATTGTACTTGAACCATCCATAATAATAAATCTGGATGACTCCCTTGACTTTAAGAGCAGGGAAACCTACAACCCAATGCTCAAGCTATATATGGATGCATTCTGCGTCGGTGCTTATATGCACGATTACCACAATCTGACCTTTTTCTTCCAGTATAAGTTCCCGAAATTATATATCGGCACACTCGTGGATTTCCCGAGGGATGTCCCCTTCTACAAGAGAGATTTAACCGTAGAGATTGCGGCAGGATTAAATTTCGGGGGCGTAACCCGAACAGCCGGAAAAAGATATCAATGGTAAAAAGCGATGTCATGAAAACAGTGATTATACTTATTGCATTACTAAGCCTGGGAGCCAGGAATGTCACCCCACCAAATAACAGTGCATCAGTAGTCTTCATCCCGACTACAAAAGACAACCAAATAAAAGACACAGACAAACCTGGACATCTCCTTGTGAGACCCTTCCGGCTTGATATTGCACCACCATCGTCGGGAGTACAATTCTACAGGGATGGGATAATTTTTCTTTCTCATTCCAAGATCGAAGAAAAAGTACCGGCAGGTCATATTTCTTTCGGCGCACTCAAGATCTATTCAACCGTCATTGCTGACAGTGTCCCCGGAGATTGTATCCCATTCAACATCGAGGGATCAGTTGTCTTCCCAAGTGAGGCAACTACTTTCTCAAGCGACTATAACATAATGTATGTAAGCCTCATCCCTGAAAAATCCAATAGCGAAAAGATATTCAGGGCTGATTTCACTCCTTCCGGATGGAAAATCTCAGACGAGCCAATAAACATATGTGTCGGCAATTCAATCTACTCCCACCCCTGTCTTTCAGCAGACGGCACTTTCATGATATTCTCATCAGACATGACGGGTTCAACAGGCGGACTGGATCTGTTCATCACAAGAAAGGAAGGTGATGCATGGAGTAAACCCAAAAACCTCGGGAAAAACATTAATTCATCAGGAAACGAACTCTTCGCATCACTTGACAGCAGGAATAACCTCTATTTCTCCTCTGACGGCCATCCCGGCGTAGGAGGATATGATGTTTTCATCAGTACCTATAACGGTGAAGAGTGGGATAAACCACAAAATCTCCCTGATGCAATCAATTCGAGGGATGACGAGCTGGCATTTACTATCTGCCGCGAAGACAACAGGACAGCATTCTATACAACAAGGACAGGGAGATCCAGAACTCAGCTGAATCTGGTAACCTGCCCCGAAGAGGCATTCAACATTAGCCAGCGATGCCTTGCGATGGCACAGGCACCTCAGGCAATAAAGGAACCAGAGACCCAACCTGCCACCAGAGAGGTGGCCACAAGGGCCCCTGAGATTAAGAATGAATCAATAACCTCAGACAAGAACGTCGCTGCCGCCCCGGCTCCGGAAAGTAAGAAGAAGGCACCATCCATGAACAAATCCGCGCAGACAAACATGGTCCCGGAAGCAAAGAAGGACGAGATTGTCTACAGAGTGCAGATCCTTGCCAATACCAAACCAGTCGGCACCCAGAATATAACAGTAGCAGGTAAAAACTACATATCCTTCGAGTACCTGTACAAGGGCGGTTACAGAACTACAATAGGGGAATTCAGCAACCTTTCTGAGGCAACACGCCTGCAGAACACCTGCCGCCAGAATGGCTACAACCAGGCGTTCGTTGTGGCCTTTAAAAACAATGTTCGCTCAACCGATCCTTCGTTGTTCAAATAGAAACAGCCACATACCACCAGAGATTAGCCTCTCTGGCATGTTTGCTCCACCTTCTGATCAAGATAACTTTTACGTTACATTTTGGGTGTCAATGAGACAGCCGGGTATTCTTTTTGTAAGGGAATAATTTTATAATGTGATTTGCAGACTAAGAAGATATAAAAACCGTTTAATCATTAACCGGTTTCAGAAGCTGACTAAATTGAAGAACTGCTGATGGATATATTCAGTACATTATATCGTTTGCATATAATTCCATTCCTTAAGAAATGGAATCTCCTCAATTTTATCCTGGGAACGCTGGATATCCTGGCCATTTTCCTGGCATTTGAACTTGCATACCTGACGGTTTACGCCCCCCAGGGACAGGGCCTTTTCTTTTTCCTTGACAAGCGGTTCCTGCTCATGTTCATCGGTGTCACTCCCCTGTGGCTGATGGTCATGTACCTGCTTAAAGCCACCGAGATACCCCGTACCAAAAAGTACGCAGCCCTGTTCTGGGAATACTTTCTTTCAGCAGGAGCAATCTTCATGCTGCTCATTGTCATTTATTTCCTTTTTAAGCTTTATACAGTCTCCAGAACCTTTATCATCCTTATCCCGACATTCGGATTCCTTCTCCTTTTTTCCCTAAGGGTTCTTGAGTACAAGGCATTCAAACAGTACAGGGCAAAAGGTTTTAACTTTCTCAATGTGGTCCTTATAGCCGACTCCACCTCACTGCCATTCATTGAGAGCATGCTCGAACACAAGGAATGGGGTTATAAGATCGTTGCCATTTTTACCAGTGCGGAGCCGATCAGGAAAAAATACGAGGAAACAATCATCATCCTGCCCGAAGATTTCATTGAAGTACTGAACGACCTCATGGAAGTCGATATGATCGACGAGGTGCTCTACATCAAAAACAGGGTTGTTACTTCTGAAATCAGGAAGATTGTCCGCTCATGCGAGGAACTGGGGGTAGTTTTCAGCGTGTTGTACAGGGATGAAAAGCTTACACTATCAAATGCTGTAAAAACTCAGATATCCAACTACAAGTTCCTGACATTCATTAACGTTCCACATAATACCTATGCATTGGGGGTAAAAAAGATCGTTGATATTTTCGGAGCACTTCTGGGTATAATCGTCCTTTCCCCTCTGCTCATAACGATGGCTGTACTGATCAAGCTCAGCTCCCCCGGACCGGTGATATACAAACAACCAAGGGTGGGCCTTCGAGGCAGGCAATTCCAGTTATACAAGTTCCGTACAATGGTGGCTAACGCCGATGCACTCAGAAAAGAGCTGGAGGAAATGAACGAAGCAGACGGCCCTGCGTTTAAGATAGCTGATGACCCCAGGGTAACAAAGGTTGGAAAATTCCTACGCAGAACAGGACTCGACGAATTGCCGCAGCTTTTCAATATCCTCAAAG
>JAAZBN010000308.1 GCA_012513795.1 Bacteroidales bacterium
AGCTGGCTTGCATCAACCGCGTCACTCAGATACTCAAGGAGAATAAACCTGTTGATGATACGCTTATGAATCTGGTCCTTGAGCTTCCGACGGCCCTGCAGTATCCTGATTACACCGTTGCCTGCATAAGATACCTGGGGAAAACATATGAGACCCCCGGCTTCACTGAGACTGAATGGAAGCTGATACAGGGCTTTGAAACAATTACGGGTGAAGGTTCAGTGGAGGTATGCTACACCCGCTCCTTCGTGCCGGAAGATGAGGGCCCCTTCATGAAGGAGGAACGCGACCTGCTCATTAACTTCGCAGGCCTGATCACCGGTTATATTAACAGCCATGAGGCTGAAACCACTGCGGAGCAGGGCCTGATACAAGAGCTTGAGGTGCCAAAGGATCCTGACAGCAGTGCAATCAGATGGCTGCTGCAACAATTCCTTGACAGGCATAATGCCGAGAGAGATGTGTTCCATGACCTTATGCCTTTCATGGTCAGGGAGATACTACTGGTGGCAAGTCTTTATGACGCATACTCCATAGAAGGGGAGGGGCGATTCTCCGACTACATGCTCGGCGAATACTACCAGATGAGCCTCACAACCATCCCCCGGATAACGGGTGTCTCAGGAGAGGATGAGGCCTTTTCCCGCCTGGAGGCTAGACACTATGACATGATCATCATCATGGTGGGCGTTGACAAGATCAAACCGCTGGAGATATGCCGGAGGATTAAGGAAAAGTACCCTTATATACCTACCTATATCCTGCTGAACAACCCCGGAGACATACCATACGTGCAGGATCAGAAGAAGCTGGGTGTGCCGTTTGACAACCTCTTTGTCTGGACCGGCGAGTCAAGAGTCTTCTTCGCCATGGCCAAACTGCTTGAAGACAAGGTGAACGTGCGCAATGATACACGCAAAGGCCTTACAGGAGTGATACTCATAATAGAGGATGCTCCTGATTATTACTCCACCTACGTGCCGATGCTTTACACCCTCGTCCTTGAGCAGACACGCATCCTCATTGAGGATGTCTCCTCTGATGAACTCTACAAGGTACTTAAACTAAGGGCCAGACCAAAGATACTTCTCGCCACCAACTGGGAAGAAGCCATGTCAGTATATGAAAAGTACCGCGACCGTCTTCTGGGAGTCATCTCTGACATGCGCTTCCCGCGTAACGGTGAACTTTATGATATGGCAGGCTACGAACTGATAAGCCTCGTACGGCAGGAACAGCCCAGGCTACCCACCCTGCTGCAGTCGTCCGATCCCGGCAATGCACGCTTTGCCGAAGAACTCAAGGCAAGCTTCATTAACAAGAATTCAGAATCATTGCTTCAGGACCTGAAATCCTTCATCACCTATTACCTCGGATTCGGGCACTTTGTCTACCGTGACACCAAGGGCCGCCAGATAGCCGTCGCCAAGTCGATGAAGGAGTTCGAGGCATTTCTCAAGACCGTACCTGAAGACTCCCTGGTTTACCACGCTATGAAGAACCACTTTTCACTGTGGCTTATGGCAAGGGGAGAGGTGAAGATAGCCAAGATGATCAATCCGGTGAGGGTGGCAGATTTCAACAGCCTCCGGGAGATGAGGGAGTTTTTGCTGGATATCATCCGCAAGAGGCGCCGTGAGATGAACAAGGGCAAGGTGGTTAACTTTGATGAGTCACTGATGATTGACGAGTCAAACGTGGTCAGTTTTGCAGGCGGGTCGCTGGGAGGCAAGGGCCGCGGCCTGGCTTTCATCTCCACCCTGATCTACAGCTTCGAACTCGGCCGGCTGCTGCCGGGAATAAACATCCGGACCCCTCTCACGGTGATCATCGGCACCGATGAATTCGACCAGTTCATGGAAACCAACCGTCTCTGGGAGTTGGTCACCACCGAGAAGGACTTCTCAGCGCTGCAGAAACAGTTCCTGGCAGGAACAATCAGTGAAGAGCTGGAGCACAAGCTGGGTGTCTTCATCAGGCTTAACAACAAGCCTCTTGCAGTGAGGTCGTCAAGTCTCTTTGAGGACTCGCTGAGCCAGCCTTTCTCAGGCATCTTCGGCACCTATCTGCTGCCAAACAACCATCCTGACCCGGAGGTGAGGCTGATGCAGCTCATCGGGGCCATCAAGCTGGTCTTCTCTTCAATCTACTCTGACAACTCAAGGATATACTTTGAGGCTGTCAACTACAAGATTGAACAGGAGAAGATGGCCGTGGTCATCCAGGCCGTTGTGGGTAACAGGTATGGTGATCTCTTCTATCCTCATATCAGTGGTACGGCACAGTCGTTCAACTTTTACCCGGTAGCCAACATGACGCCGCATGACGGATTTGCCGTTGCTGCCGTGGGCCTGGGGCAGTACGTGCTTGACGGCGAAAAGGCCTTCAGGTTCTCACCTGCCTACCCGGCACTCGATATCGTTTCCATCAATGACCTTACAAGGTACTCACAGACAGAATTCTACGCTGTAAACCTCGCGCGCAGTGAGATAGATCTTCTCCAGGGAGAGAACGCGGGCCTGGTGAAGATGGGCATCGCCAGGGCAGAGAGCGATGGTACCCTGACACATGCAGCATCAGTATACAGTATTGACGATGATACCCTTAACCCGGGACTGACCGTGCCAGGACCGAGGGTTGTCAATTTTGCCAATATTCTCAAGTATGACTATATACCGCTGGCACACACCCTCAAAACAGTGCTTGAGGTGGTGCGTGAGGCCTTCGGTGCGCCGGTGGAGATAGAGTATGCCGTTGACCTGAACAAGGATGAGGAGGGCAGGGCTACTTTCTACCTTCTTCAGATCAAACCGCTCGTGGGCAGCGGCGCAGGATACTCCATTGACCCGGAGAGCGTGTTTACAGATGATACCATCCTGGTATCGCGCAAGAGCATGGGCAACGGCCTGGTGGAAGGCATCACTGATATCATCTATGTGGAGCCTGATATGTTTGACAACCTTAAAACAGCCGAGATGGCTTCGGAGATAGATGCCATCAACAGGAAGATGCTTGCCGGGGGCAGGAAATATGTGCTCATAGGCCCCGGACGGTGGGGCACCAAGGACCGCTTCCTGGGCATCCCGGTTGACTGGCCCCAGATATCCAACGCCAGGATAATAGTGGAGGTGAGCCTCCCGAGCTTCCACGTTGATGCTTCACAGGGATCGCACTTTTTCCATAATGTGACCTCAATGGGCATTGGGTACTTTGCCGTTAACGAAGCTACTGCCGAGGGCGTAATCATGTGGGACAAGCTCCGAAAACAGAAAGAGATAGGTAAAGGCCACTGGTTCAGGCATGTCAGGTTCCCCAAACCCCTTGTCATACGCATGGACGGCCGGCTGGGCATGGCAGTGATATCCCTGGATGTGTGAGGATTGCCATTCATTGACGTAACAGGGGGTCTCAGATCTACCGTTACAGTATAATGACCTGAAAACCGACATGGATTGATGTTGCGGTGAATCTCAGATCCACCGTTACGGTATCATGCTGTCAATTGATGATACGAATACATCGGGATTTATCTTCCTGACCAGGCCCTGGAGCACAGCGCCCGGGCCTGACTCAATAAACTCCGTGGCACCGTCGGCAATCATCCTCTGTATGGTCTGGGTCCACCGTACCGGCGAGGTAAGCTGGGCTATCAGATTAGCCCTAATCTCATCGGGCTCTGTCACTGGCATGCCTGTAACATTCTGGTAAACAGGACATAATGGTTTCCTGAAGCGTGCGTTCCTGATTGCCTCTTCCAGCTCCCGTCTTGCGGGCTCCATTGATGGCGAGTGGAATCCGCCGCTGACAGAGAGAGGGATGATCCTCCTGCCACCTCTGTGCTTCAGCTCTTCCGTGGCCTGTGCCACGCCCTCATTGGTACCTGAGATCACTATCTGGCCGGGGCTGTTGTAGTTGGCCGCCACCACTGCACCGCCATACAAGGCACATACCTCCTCAACCACGGCATCATCCATGCCAATGACGGCAGCCATTGTTGAGGGATTGATCACGCAGGCATGCTGCATAGCCATAGCTCTGTCGGCCACGAGGGTAAGGCCCTCTTCCAGTGAGAGGGCACCAGCAGCCACCAAGGCTGAGAACTCTCCCAGTGAGTGGCCGGCAACCATGGCCGGCACAAAAACATCACCTGCCACTGCAGTCAGTATAACCGAATGCAGGAAGATGGCAGGCTGCGTCACCCTCGTCTGCCTCAGTTCCTCGTCAGTGCCTGAGAACATTACATCAGTGATACGGAACTCCAGCAGATCATTGGCCTGCTCAAACAGATCACGTGCTGCAGGGTATCTGTCATATAAATCCTTTCCCATCCCGGAGAACTGAGCGCCCTGTCCGGGGAAAACAAATGCTTTCATAATTTGCCAGGTTTGGTGTTTGGAACTGGTTTAGTGCAGCCTGCTGGCTATCAGATGCATGAACTCCTCGCGGGTGTTCAGGTTGGAAAGGAAGCAGCCGGTGAATGCTGAGGTGGTGGTGACGGAATTCTGCTTCTGCACACCTCTTATCTGCATGCACATGTGCTGTGCCTCTATCACCACCGCCACTCCCAGGGGTTTGAGATTCTCCTGGATGCAGTTGCGTATCTGTGTGGTGAGTCTCTCCTGCACCTGCAGCCTGGCAGCGTAGGTCTCAACTACCCTCGCTATCTTGCTCAGGCCGGTTATGTACCCGTCTGGAATATATGCCACGTGAGCTTTGCCATGGAATGGCAGCATGTGATGCTCACACATTGAGTAAATATCTATGTCCTTTACTATTACCATCTGCCGGTATTCTTCCTTGAAGATGGCGCTGCGCAGTATCTCCTCCGGGTCTGACTGGTAACCCCTTGTCAGGAAACTGAGCGCCTTGGCAACACGTTCGGGGGTCTTGACCAGCCCTTCACGGTCGGGGTCTTCCCCCAGCAGCTTCAGAATCCTGTAATAATAACCAGACATCTCCTCGATAACCTCGGGGTTCCATTTCTCGATTTTGTTGTACCCGTCTGACAGCCTGCCGCTGCCGTCATTTAGTTTTTCCATAATTATCCGTAATATTCAACGTAATTGTTTTCGGTCTCTTCCACCCTCACACAGTGCAGGGTGGCACCCTCGGCTGCCAGTGGCACCTCCAGTTCATGCCAGATGGCCATGGCCAGGTTCTCCGTGGTGGCCACCTTCCCCTGCATAAAATCCGTCTCAAGGTTCATGTTCTTATGATCAAGCTTTACCACAACCCTCTCATTCATTATCTCTTTCAGGCGGGTGGCATTCATGAAATAACCTGTTTCCGGATCAACCTCGCCCCTGACAGTCACCTTGAGCACATAATTGTGCCCATGCCACATCGGATTGGAACATTTTCCGTAAATCCTCATGTTCTCCTCATCGCTGAGGCCGGGACGAAACATTCTGTGTGCTGAGCTGAAGCGCTCCCTTCTCGTCAGGTAGATCATAGCTGCTAATATAAATGGTTGACCGGAATGAGGACTATTTTGTTCAAAAATAATATATTTATCACTCTAACGGTTACAACTGATGAACAATGATCCGGGTCAGATACTGATAGTTGTGGCTCATGCTTCAGAAGAGGAGGCGGTGAGGCGTGCTGCAGATGCAGCTGGTTGCTCCTGCGAGATTATGGTCACAGGTGTCGGGGGCGCAGCCATGTCATGGGCTCTGCAGAAGAGAATTGCTGAATCGGGCATGACCGGCGGCCTTGTCCGGGGTGTGCCCCTGCGCACGAAGACTCCTTCCGGCGGGCTGTACAGTCACCTGGCACCGGGGACCTCTCAACGGAAGAAACAATCAGGGGAAGAGCCCTCCGGCAGGCTGGCTCCGGGATCACTGCAGCAGGCAGGCGACACCGATGCTCCCAGTCAAAATCCACTCACCGCAGATCTCCAGGATAGCAGGGCGGTTGCTGATCTGCCGTTGTTGGTCATTGGTGCCGGCATAGCGGGGAGCTACAGGGAGAAGCTGGTCCCCGGCACCGTGGTGACAATCCGGTCTGATTGCTTTGCCGACATGGGGATTGATGATAACGGCCGGTTCTCCTCACTTTACAGTGCCGGCCTGGCCGATCCGGATAAGCCTCCTTTCACAGGCGGACGGATAATCAGCAGCGGCAAATGGTTCGATCTTGCCGCCGGCCTTCTTCCACCGGTCGCCGGAGCAACGGTGAACATGACCTCAGGATCGGAAGCAGTAATAAAACGCATTCGCGATGCGTGGG
>JAAZBN010000309.1 GCA_012513795.1 Bacteroidales bacterium
CGGTTCAAACTCTATCGGACCGGGTATCATCAATAGTTTTCTTCCTTTCATAGCCTGTTATTTTATTTGCCTGTAAAGATCAAGTCCATCACTCCTCATCAGGTCAAGAAGCTCTTTTGTTGTCTTATCATCCAGCGGCAGCAGGGGTCTCCTGACATGCCCTCCATATAGCCCGAGTTCATCCATTGCAGCCTTCAGGGCAGGCGCGCCCCAGCGGGCCGTCACGGCAGCATTCAGAGGAATGATGCGTTGCTGCAGCTCCCTGGCACGTGCGATGTCACCGGCAGCAAATGCATTGAAGATATCCAGGCAGTGCCCTGGAGCAATGTTTGCAGCGGCCAGGATGCCGCCCGCGGCACCCACAGAAAGGGCCGGTAGCAGGAAGCCGGCCCCGCCGGCAAGCACCTGGAATCCGGGCCTGACATTGCCCAGGATCTCACCCATCTTGGCCACATTGCCTCCTGACTCCTTTAACCCTATAATATTGGGGTGCTCAGCCATGGCAATGATCATGCGCGCAGTCATATCAATACCTGTGTTTGCCGGCATATTATAGACCAGCACCGGTACCGGTGAGGCGTCAGCCACATCATGATAATGCCTCACCAGCTCGTCATGGTTCATGTTTCCCCTGTAATACGAGGGATTGATCACCAGAACAGCGTGAGCGCCCTCTCCGGCCACAGCCCTGGTAAGGGAGATGGTCTCACGGGTCGACGGACATCCGGTGCCTGCCAGCAGCAGGCGGCCTTCCGGCAGCGCCTCCCTGGCGGCAGCCACGGCCTCTATCCTCTCGGTGGTTGAAAGCATCACCTGCTCACCGTTGGAACCAAGTATAAGGAAACCCGCCAGATTATATGCCGAGAGCTTCTCTATGTTGAACCTGATCCTGTCAGCCACCAGGTTCTCATCCCTGTCAAAGGATGTTGGCAGTGGCGGGAAGATGCCCTTTAAGCTGAGTGTGGCCATATTATCTCTGGTATTCTTTGATTTGTTCTCTGTGACTGCTCATGGAATACGGTCTTGCTGATATTCCTGTGCCACGCTCGCGCTCAGGCTCGTGGCTCATGACAAACTCCAGGGTGCCGCCGGCAGTTAGTTGTTCGTGGGTTACGTAATTAACTTCCAGACGCCTGCTATTCAACCATGCTTCTTTCACATAGATGTTCTGACTGCTGTTTCCTGGTGCTTCTATCACCAGCTCCTTCCCGTCAGCAAAAGTCACCGTGGCTTTCCTGAAGAGCGGAGAGCCAAGCACATACTCCCCGGTGCCGGGAGTGACGGGATAAAAGCCCAGGGCACTGAAGACATACCATGCCGAGGTCTGACCGTTGTCCTCGTCACCGCAGTAACCGTCAGGAGTATAGTTGTACAGCCTGTCCATCACCTCTCGTACCCTCGCCTGTGCCTTCCATGGTTCGGGAGTATAGTTGTAAAGGTAGATCATATGCTGGACTGGCTGGTTGCCGTGAGCATAGTTGCCCATGTTCATCACCTGCATCTCACGTATCTCATGTATGGGGAAGCCATAATAGGAGTCATCAAACAGCGGCGGCACAACAAAAACGGAGTCGAGCATGCGTGCCATCTCTCTTTCTCCTCCCATAAGCTCTGCCAGCCCTGCCACGTCATGAAATACGCTCCAGGTATAGTGCCAGCTGTTGCCCTCGGTAAAGGCATCACCCCATTTGTAGGGGCTGAAAGGCGACTGAAAGGAGCCGTCAAGGTTCCGTCCCCTCATCAGCTTGCTCTGATGATCATATACATTCCTGTAGTTAAGCGCCCGGGTTGCAAAGAGCTCAATCTCCTCCCGGGGCCTGTCAAGCGCCTGTGCCAGCATCCACAGGCACCAGTCGGCATATGCATACTCAAGTGTCCGTGCCACATTCTCATTTATGCCTGCATCATAGGGAACATATCCGAGGCTATTGTAGTATCCGGCACCGTATCTGCCCACGGAATGCACCGGGCCATGCCCTTGTGTGTTCCTGATAAGGGCATTCCACAATGTATCAATATCATAACCTCTGATACCTTTCAGGTAGGCATCAGCAATCAGTGACGCTGAGTTGCTTCCTATCATGCAGTTGCGGTGTCCGGGACTGGCCCACTCGGGAAGCCATCCGCTCTCAAGGTATGCATTTACCAGCCCTTCCATGATATGGGAGCTCATCTCCGGATACATCAGTGTCACCAGCGGCATGGCGGCACGGAATGTATCCCAGAATCCGTTGTCAGTAAAGAGTCTGCCCGGCAATATCTCTCCGTTGTACGGGCTATAGTGCATAATGTTGCCTGCACTGTCATACTCGAAGAACATTCGCGGAAAGAGTATCGTGCGGTAAAGGGTTGAATAAAAGGTGCGTAGCTGGTCATCTGTGCCACCCTCAACCTTTATGCGGCCCAGTTCACTGTTCCATCTCTCCCTGCCCGCATTGCTGACGTCATCAAAGCTCATACTGCCCGTCTCTCTCTCCATGTTTATGATTGCCTGCTCCGGCGAGATAAAGGATGATGCCACCCTGGCTGTAATGACCTCTCCTCTTTTTGTTTTGAATCCTATGACAGCCTGCGCATGATCACCCTCCCCTGACTTGCCTCCCGCCTCCCGGTTGCCATCCAGTGCCACTGACCAGAAATCAAACGGCCGGTCAAACTCTATGACGAAGTAATTATGGAAGTTTTCAGGCACTCCCCCATGGTTGTTCCTGCAATAGCCAGCCACCATCCTCTTCTCAGGGCTTATTTTAACCATGGAGCCCCCGGCAAAGGCGTCGATCACCACCGCTGAAGAGTCGCTTTCCGGGAAAGTAAACCGGAAGAATGCCGCCCTTTCAGTGGGGGTCACCTCGGCAGTGATATCGTAGTCGGCCAGGTAGACGCTGTAATAATAAGGCTTTGCCACCTCGGCCTTATGTGAGAACCATGATGCACGTTGTTCCACGGTCAGCCTGTTGCCGCCAATGACGGGCATGAGTGAGAAGGCTGCGTAATCATTTATCCACGGGCTGGGCTGATGTGTCTGCTTGATGCCCGCTATCATGTGATCATCATATGTATATGCCCATCCATCACCGTTCTTACGTGTCTGAGGGGTCCAGAAATTCATTCCGAAGGGCAGTGCCACAGCCGGGTATGTATTGCCGTGTGAAAGAAGATACTCTGAATCTGTTCCCATAAGGGTACTTACGAGGTCAACAGGCTCATACTGCATTTCTGCAGAATGATTGTTCCTAAGGCATGACGACAACAGCGCCACTGATATGATCAGGGCTGCAATTGCTCTTTGCGATAGATTTTTGTTAATCAAATCTTTCATTTACTCTCTTTTCAACCTGTCAAGTACTCTTTTAAGCACCATCTCCGGGGTAATCCATTCGAGGCATGCAAGATCACCACGCCGGCATTCTCCTTTGCCGTAGATAGTACATGGTCTGCATGTAAGTTGGGTATCGGGTATCTGTATCTGGTTTTCTTCAGGCATGCCCCATGCGCTGAATCCTGCTCTGGGGTGTGTGGCTCCCCAGATGGAGAGTGTATCCACTCCCAGCATGGCAGCGAGGTGCATGTTGGAGGAGTCCATGGCCACCATCAGGGTAAGCTGTGAGATAAGGGCTATCTCACCGTCAAGGCTGATTGTGCCTGCCACAGGTATTGCTCCGGGCACCCTGGAGACCATCTCGCTTATTGTTGATGCCTCATCAGGACTGCCGAAGAGGAAGATTGTGCATTCACAGCGGGCAGAGAGCATCCTGAGCATGGCCTCCATGCGGTCTGCAGGCCACATCTTCAGCCGGTGCCTGGCAAGAGGCGCCACTCCTATCAGCGGCCTGACCTTACCTTCGGCCTGTGCTGAAGCCTCCTTACTACCCGCCGGTGATGGTTTCAGCCAGGGTCCGGGAAGGATATCCAACGGGTAGCCGGCACGGGCAAAGACAGCTCTGTATCGCTCAACGGTATGGGTAATTGGTGCGGACAGCCTCCCCCGGACCAGCCTGCGCCTGAGCGCCCGCTCCTTGTCTATCACCGCAATACGGCAGCCATCAAGGCGAAACAGGGTTCGAACAATCTTCGATCTGATGACGTCATGAAGATCAGCAATGGCAGTAATATTGTAATGGGCACGCAACTCCCTCCACAGGCGATACAGCCCGCCCAGCCCCCGATGCCTGCCGTGGTGATCGGAAAGAAAAACCCTGATACCGGTGTTATCGGATACAAAATGGTCAAAAGGCTTCTTGGTGACAAAGACCAGTTCTTCATCCGGATAAGCTGAGGCAAATGACCGCAGCAGGGGCAGAGTCATTATCACATCACCCATGGATGATGTGCGTATAACAAGAAGACTCATCTCAATACTTTTCGTAAGATTTCTCCTCAATCAGTCCGGATCCGGTCACCAGGTTAATCTTTCTCTTGATCTCTGAACGAAGATCATTCCTGAAATAGACTGACCTTGCTGTCTCAATGAATTCCCTGCCGAAATCCTTCTTCCTCTCCAGGTCTCTAATGTGATCCTCTATCTCCCACAAATCGGAATTTACCCTGTAGAGCTCCAGGTAGAGAGGGTCACTCTTCTCCATGAATCCCGCCAGGGCCTTCTCAAGTATGGCATGTTCCTTCCGCAGGTTGGTGAGCTTATCCGGATCACTTATCCTCC
>JAAZBN010000310.1 GCA_012513795.1 Bacteroidales bacterium
TTAATCTCCATTTATCACACAATTAATAATCTTTTCGTGAATGTAATCACATTTTTCATATTAATTAGTGTTTTTTGAGAAAATTATGTCCGCCCAGGCAAAAGCCTTAGATTTTAATAACCTCGTCAAACCACCTTGTCACCGATTCCCTGTGGGTCACGAAAACAATCGTCACCCTGTCCTTCAGCCGTGCCAGCACCTCCATCACGGTTGCCTCGTTCTCGGCATCGAGCGACGAAGTGGCCTCGTCGAGCAGCAGCACCGACGGCCTTCGCAGTAGCACCCTCGCCAGCGCCAGCCGCTGGCACTCGCCACCTGAGAAGGCAGTATGATAGTTCACCACGAAGGCATCCAAACCCTTCCTGAACCGCTTCACCAGGTGCGCCGCGTTGACCTGCTCCAGCACCGCCATGATCTCCTCGTCACCGATGCCCGTGCCGGCGTCGCCACCGCTCACTCTGTTTCGGGCTTCGTCGTCCTCACTGCCCGTCCTTATACCTCTTTTCCCCGGCAGCCCTCCTCCGCCGGCCCCGGGAGCGCTGTCCCACACCAGGTTCTCGCGCAGGGTGCCGTCAATGAAGAACGGATCCTGCGGCAGGTATCCCAATCCCGCCTTCCACCGCGGCAGCAGGCTCTCATCCAGCAACACCCCGTCAACAACTATCCTCCCGGCAGCAGGCTTCTGCAACCCGGCAATAAGGTCTATCAGCGTCGTTTTACCGCGACCCGACTGCCCCAGTATCCCGGTGATATTATGTGCCCTGATCTCAGCGCTGAACCCGTCAAACAGCCTCGCCCCGTCGGGGTAAGAAAACGTTATCCCCTCCAGCCTTATCCCATCCTTCAGCTCAACTCCCCTTTCTGCGCTCCTCTCTCTGTGCTCTTCGCCCTGCCCTGTTCTTTTCGCTCTGCGCTCTCCCCTCTCGCCGCTCCTCTCTCTTCGCTCTGCGCTGACTCCCACGTCCGGCAGATCAGCATCCAACTGCATCACCAGCTTCACCGACGGCACGTTTGAGACAATCATGTTGATGTCGGTGTTTATTGCTATCAGCTGTGGGAAGATGCGCGAGAAGAGCAGTATCAGTATGACGAACGAGGCCATGGGCGTGTTGCCCGACCGGTAACCGAACCAGACTATGCCCACCAGCACCACCAGCCCCACAATGCGCTGTATCAGCTGGGGCAGCGACCAGTTACGCTGCATCCTGTACTCCATATTGAGCAGTGAGGTGTTGGCCTCGTCAAACCGGTTGTAGTAATAGTCCTCCGAGCTGTGCACCTTGGCTATCTTCACCGTCTGCCAGAAGTCGTCTATGTATTTGAGGAGCCTGTTGTAGGAATCCACATACCCTTTGCCCAGGCGGAACGAGCGCGACAGGAACCGGCGCATGGCGAGGAACGTAATTGCTCCCACCCCTATGATTATCAGCGTGAAGCGGGCGGAGATGAGCAGCGCGTAGAGGGTATATGCGCCGGTCATGATGACCGTGGTGAGGAGGCGCAGGTAGAAGAAGTAGTAGGCGGCCAGGTTGGGCACCTCGCGGGTGAGCACCTGGAGGTGGTTGGTCTTGCTGCGACTGTTCAGCAGCTGCCAGTCGGCCATGATGATCTTGCGGAACAGCCTGCGGCGAAGGGTGTATATGAATGTCTGCTGGTACCGGGCGTCGAGTATCGCCTTCCAGTACTGTATCAGGGCACTGAAGGTAAGCAGCACCATATACACCACCAGTATGCTGCCGATGGTTATCTCTATTCCTGCGCCTTCGGCGAAGTTGCGTATGGCCAGTGCGATGCCGTCAGGCTCGCCGCCTGTGCCGATGTTAAGCAGCTGCAGCAGTGGTATGAGCAGCACTATTGAGAAACCCGACGTCACACCCTGCAGCAGTGTCAGCAGCATGATGAGAACAAGCTTCCAGGGCTGGTGCTCGCGTAACAGGCGAAACGTTTCAAGGATAAACCGGGCCTTACTCTTTATTTGGCTTTCCATGCCGGACATCTTTCAGATTGATGTTACCTCGCTGTACTCATTCATATTCTCACCTCCTATTATCACCGAACCGTCAACCGAGAGCCAGGCATGAGCTTCGAGTCCTTTGGAGTCGCTCTTTTTCACTCCAAGGTGAACTGTTGATTTTATGCCTCTCCTGGCAAGCATCCGGTGTGCTGACAGCGCCTTCACCAGGCATGTCGACCGCCAGGGCGTTCTCCGGGATAGTCCATTTATAACCCCGGCCAGTGTGCGACAGAAATCGCGGCATGAGAATATCTCCTCAGCAACAACAGCCCGGACACTCCGTCTGTGGATCCTGTTCATCCAAACCCTGGAAGGTGTAAAGCTCACCTGCAAGCGCGCAAGGAGAAGCTGCCAGATTGCGCCAGGTATAAGACTACGCTCGTCAGGAGTGATCCTGCGGGCAGGTAAAAAGTTATTCAAAACAGGTAAGTGAAATGTTATTCTGAAGGGACGATCAGTTTCCTGGCGGCCATGTCATCAATAAAGGCCAGCACATCATTCAGGCAGGTCTCGCGGTCAACCTCATACTCTTCCATGAGGCGGTCAGCCAGTTCATCAACTGTTGAGGGTTTTTCAGAGAGCAACTCCCAGATGCGGCTGCCAACAGGGTCAAGGGAATAATAGAATCCTGCAGTGGGACTCATTAATACAAGTTCGTCGTCAATTTTATTGGACAGGACATCTGTTGATACTCTGAAAAGTAGCTGCATCTCAGAAAGGATTAATAAAAAGAGAGTTATTGAAGCAAAAGATCAACGGATAAAACCCTATAAAATTTCGCTAATTCATAGGATTAGTATTCCTCTCTCCTGACAATACAAAGGAATTGAGCAACCAGGCTGTTTTGCATTCCCTATGATAACCACTTATCCGGAGCAGCACCGCCATCAAGGGTCCTGTTGCCTCTTCCCGAATAAGTCTGCTTTATTGACAATGCCTTTGTTATCAGAGGCTTACGCCAATTCTTTTTAATTTTAGTATTCATCTTAACCTTTCCGCAAATTATCAAACCACATGTTGAATTCCAACAACAGATAGGTATTAATTATAACCCAATAGTCTCCTGCGAAATAACTTCTTTTTTTTGAATCTAACAAATTAAATATTCTTGACTTGAAAAGTGGTATGTAAATCAGGGATTCTAAATGACTCCTGGCCTCCATGTTAATGATGTTATCCGAAAAACGTGAAAAGTCACTTACTATTATATCATGAAATCCCGGCGAATAGGTAATCTTGTCCTTCCTTAACCTTATTTCCTCAGGAAGGATTCCTTCCATGGATATTCTTATAAGACCCCTGGGTAACCCATCTGCCAGAAAATATTCGACCGGCAGGCCAAGCAGGAACTCGACAAGTCTCCTGTCAGCCAGGGGATAAGTGATTTCAACATCGAAGTATGAGGATTCGCAATCCCATTCTTCATAAAACGGCTCATGATCAACAGGCCAGATATTTCCGGTTATCATTAAATCAGCGTAGTAGATTTTTTTCTTGAGTTTTACGAACTCTCTCTCAAGCCTCTTTCTTACCTGTAAATAAGGGATTAGTTCAAGCTCATCGACAACTGACTCAACTGACCTGCCATTTAATTTATTCCATAATGCGGTATACCAGTAAGGCAAGAAGGGATGTATTATTTTTCTCCGGATTATTGTTCTGACTGGAGTTTTTGTCTTTTTACTTTCAGATCGTAGGAGCGATGTTAAGGTCATTATTCTGCCGTGCAGCAGCAGGTGCGGATAAGGATTTAAAAACCTGTTTGTAGCGGTAAAATCACCCAGGACGCCAGATAATACCCTTCTTACATTGTGTGATTTAAATTGACTGAAAATTGCCTCATCAACATAATGGTTAGCATTTACCACAGAGTATTGCTGACTGAATTTCATGTGCAGATTGGTGTGAAAGCTCAGTTGCGAGTGATAGACAAACTCTGGCTTAATATTATTATGCTGCCTTAAGATAGCTCGGATATATCTCATCTCGTCTACCGCACCATCTGGATTCAATTCAGGATCCAGAACTGATGAAACCGTTATTACCTCTCCATCTCTTGCGGCGCATTGAAGTGCCGTAACACAGGCAATTGTACCCGAGTCCAGTCCACCACTTAATGGTACACCAATCTTCTGCTGCCCGCGGGTATGATCAGCCAGTATTCTTTCGATTAGAGTCCTCAACTGGCGGGATGCATCTGTAAGGGAAGGTATATTATTATTGCGTGAATACTTGGGCTCCCAATATTTATTTAGCAATAACTTTTCACTTCTGATTATCATGGTGTTTGCAGGACCTATTCTGATTATGTTTCTCCAGGCCGTTAAGTATGGTTTGTTCCATACATTGAAGGCCTGCTCTCTTAATAGAGTATTATCCAAATCTGTGATCACGAAAGGAATACGCACTATTGCCTTCAATTCTGTTGAAAAAACAAACCTCCCATCCTGGTAATAATAAAGAAACGGTTTCACCCCCATCTGATCCCTCGCGCAGAACAATTCCTTCTTTTCCTTATCCCATATTGCGAAAGCAAAATCACCATAGATGTCCTTAACAAAATCCTTACCGTACTTTCTGAACGAGCGCAACAACAATAACGGATCCGTTATCCGGTTCCGCTCCTCATCAGTGATGCCCAGGCGATCCATAATAGCCTCACGCTCATCAAGACGGGCGTTGGCAGTGATGACAAACCCATCTTCCTCGTATGGTGATTTATCATAAACTGATTCGGGTGTTACCTGCAGCAGCATGTGCCCCAGCGCAACCGACTCCTCTCTGTACAAGCCCTGACCATCTGGTCCGCGATGGGCAAGGTCGGTCTGCATGGATCTGATCCACTCATCCTGCAACGGACGGCCTTCAAAATCAATTATCCCGAAAATGGCACTCATAATTACTTGCGACTGGTAATATTGTAACGCTTCCTGAGGTAATAGTCCAGAAATACACGGGGCACTACCAAACCAATGATGACAGCCCGGAGATAATCATAGATCATCCTGGCTCTGATCTTGAAACCTGTTCGTGTCCGCAGATGAAACATCAGCCTTCCTCTGCCGTAACCTATCCTGTGCCAGAGGGCCGGCGACAGGCTCATGGCCTTTATCCTGCCCTCAGCAAGCCGCCGGATCTGTCCGATCTCCACCCGGCTCCTAAGGGCCCCAGGTATCGCAGCACCTGTGAGAACAGAAGCCAGCGCCACAATTATGTAAACACCCTTTTCAATATTGTAGCGCCTGGCCTTGCCAATAACCCAGTCCCAGTCAATCTCAGCTTCCTTTGCCAACATCTGACCTACATCAAGCGGCTGCTTGAGCTTTATCAGCGGATCCTTGCCGGCATGATGCATCAGTGCCAGCAAAAAACTGGCAGAGGCATTGAAGACAAGAAGCTCGCGACCCTGAATCATTGACATCTCCGTCATCGGCATCAACTCCTGCAGGCTGATATCAAGGCCACTGAAGGAAGACCCGATCTTCCAGTGAAACTCAACATGAAAAATTCGTACGTCCCCCTCAAACCTGTCGAAGTTTAACTCAGCCGATTCCTTCTTGATCTTGTCAACCAGGCCGGGGTCAGATGATCTTTCAAGCCGATAACCTCTGAGAGGCATCAGCTCTATCACACTGTCAAGGTCATCGTAATCAATCAATAGATCAATATCAACTCCCTCCCTGTCGGCCAGGTTGCCATAATACTCATGCGCCAGCCAGAATCCCTTGAAAGGCACGGCGGTAATCCCGGCCTCGCTTAGCATTGAGATGATCTCAAAAAACTCAGCCACATAGCTGAGCTGCTCATATAAATTCTGCCTCCGGGCATCACCAATCTTTTCACTGAACAAAGCCGGCACCAACGGTTCAGTCATCCCTGACAACAACCCGGCCAGCTGCGGCTTGATCGAATGCATGTCGGCCCGCACAAGCAGATCATCCCAGCCAATCCGGTGACTGCCGATTATCTTTCGAGCCTCCTCAACCGCTGCAGCCTGATCATCCAGCCGCACCGCAAGCTTTAATATCTCAAATTCCGAAGAACTCACCCTGCTGAAATTATTTTTTCAAGCGTTTCCCTCAACTCACTTATTCCGGTGGCATCCGAACGCCTGACATCATATACTCTCACAGCAGAGGCAATGACAGATAAGGTCCGGAAATAAATCTTCTCATTCTCCTTCATCCCCTCGAGGTACTCCCAGCGGTATATCTCATTCCTCATAGCAACAAACTTGTCTGCCCCGGTAACCTCCTGCGACGAAACACCAGAATCATTCTCCGTGGAAATTATAAAAACCATTTCCAGGGGAAAATACTCTGTCTCGCCCTTATTAACCGGGTAATAATACTTTTCGTTATCGGGCGCAATCTTCCTGAGCCCCGCCTTTTTTAGACCCAGCTGCTTCAGGGTGTCATCCCAAAGCTTGATGCGGTCAGAGAGGGCCATTATCACAGGCACCCCCTCCCTGATAACCATTGGGGTGACGTCATCGGTCAGAAAGCCGGCCCCGTTAAAAACAAATGAGGCGGTGACAGATGACTTCCCTGCTCCCGCCTCGCCACAGACGAGGATACCCTTGCCGTCCAGCACAAAACTGCTGCCATGCAACGGCAGTATCTTCCGCTGGTGCAGAATAGCCCCGTAAACCGAGCCGTTCAGGTACAGTTCCAGAGTCTCCCTAGAAGCACCCTTCACCGGGGCATACTCAACCTCCCTGCCATCACAGGCATAATACCGCCCCACACCTTCAACCTGCATTGCAAACTCCCTCTGGTTCATCTGCCAAAAATCGTCGGCATAGTCAGGCGACACCACCGCACGGGGTTCGGCAACCTTCTTCACCGTTACATCCTTCAGTGGAAAGTGCAAGATCATCTAACCGATTGTCAGGCAGCTGACATACATGTTTAATGGAAATCCGGCGAAACCGGCAGGAACCGCCATTCAGGCCTCAACGGCCGCTGCGCCATGCGGCACTCTTCCTGCTGACGCCGTCCTGGCCGCCGCCCTGTACACAAACCACACCGCAATGAGACAGATGGTAAACAGGATAACCCCCAGCCAGATCATGCCGACACCGTCAAGCAAAAAGGCTATAGCTATCATCATGATATTAAAGAGGGCTATGTATAATGTCGACTCCCGGTGCGTAAATCCTGCCCTCAGCATAAGATGATGTATGTGACGCTGGTCAGCCTTGAAAGGACTCTGATTGTGAGCTATCCGCAGCACTATCACACGCAACGTGTCAAATAGTGGCACTATAAGTATCCCTATTGCCACCGCCGGTGCGGAAGTGAGACTGATAACCGACCTGCCCTGGGCCACCAGCTCGTTGAACCTGATGGCAAAGACTGCAAGAGTGAAGCCTATCACCAGTGATCCGGTGTCGCCCATGAATATCTTAAACCGTCCGTTGGAGAGGTTAAAGCGAAGGAAGGCTATCAGGGCGCCCGTCAGCGCGGCAGCAATGACCGTGTAACCGAAATCGCCCGACAGGTAAAAGAAGATACCGAAGGTGACTGATGTCACCACCCCTACCGTTGCTGCCAGCCCGTCGATGCCGTCAATAAGATTCACGGCATTGATGATCAGTATTATTACAAAGACAGTAATGAAGAACGAAGCCCACGGAGAGATCTGATCTATCCCCAGGAACCCGTGTAGACTCGTAAAACTGAGATCGGTAAAGAAGAATATGATGACCGCGGAAACAAACTCGCCCGCCAGTTTCTTTACCTGGTTCATTGCTATGAGGTCATCCTTCATCCCTATAAAGAAGAGGATCACCACCGCCGCTGTGAAGTATGATAATCCCGGCAGGTAACCGTCAACACCAAGCAGGTACCCTATCAGAAACCCGGCAAAGATACCTATGCCGCCCAGCGTGGGCACATTGATGTGGTGTATCTTGTGTCCGTTGGGCTTGTCCTCCAGGTGCCGGCGTCTGACAATGGAGACCACCTTGGGGACATAATACCATGTAACAAGCAGGGCACTTATGAAAGCCAGCACTATTGCCGGCCAACCTGTAATCATTAATTCAGGCATCGCGGAGGCAGTTTTCAACTATTAACTTCAATCAGTTACTTTCAAAAAAAACACAGCAGTCTTCCCCTTCCGCTTTCCGACATTAAAGGGTTGATAATTCCTTCGGGATATCAGGTTTCAAATTTACTCTAAATTTTCCGGCCGTGCAGGCAGATTCCTAAAAATTTTTCGAACAATATCCGATTCCGGGAAAAGTATCACCCACCCGGTTATGAATACCAGCAGGAAATCAGTGCGTAACGAGATGTTCCTGAGGTACCACAACTCCAGCTCTCCTTTGTACGGCGCGATATGATCGCGATAGAACTCATGCCTGTCGCCTTGGTGTGCCGAGATCCACTTCTCCTCGTCGCGAAATATGATTGACCCTATGCCTGTCATCCCCGGCACGGCATCATAGATTGTCTCCTGCACTTGAGGCGGAAATTTCAGGAAATCGATCTCCATCTGTGGACGAGGACCTACAAACGACATGTCGCCCACCAGGATGTTAAAGAGCTGTGGCAGCTCGTTGATCTTCGTCCTGCGCAGAAACCGCCCGAAGGGAAATACCCTCGGATCATTCCTGACCGTCAGGCTGCCCGTCCCCAGCGAAGGACTGGCCTTCAGCATGGTGGCGAACTTCCATATTTTGAATGGCCTGTTCTTATAACCCACTCTCTTCTGCCCGTAGAAGACATAATGCTCCCCTGTCAGCAGCAGTATTATCATCACCGGCACCAGCAGCGGTGACAACACCACAATCGCCAACACAGAAAATATTGTATCAAAAAAACGTTTAAAAACCTTTCTGTACATATTAATTTCTAACTTTTGACTGCAGGACCGCAAGACTGCAGGACCGCAAGACTATCATTACATCTTGGAGTCAAGCCCCTTCCCCTTTTCAATATGTTCAAAGTTAGGCAGATACTCCCTGAGTATCTCAACCACGCCCGCCTTGGTCACATCTCCTGAGTCGAACAGCCTCCGCAGCCTGGCAAATATCTCATCAATCTCACTGCTCTCCCTCTTCACGGAGTTCTTTATCACCCCCAGGCTGGTGAACTTCTCCGCGTCAATCACCTCCCCTTCAGTGAAGAACTCCTCGTAAGGCTTCTCGCCCGAGGTGTCTGTCTCGAAGAAGTAAACAGGGTATGACACAGAGCTCTCGTTGAGCAGCAGGGCTTTCTCACGTGCCTCCTGCTCAGAGCTGCATATGTCGGCCACCAGCTTCAGGTACCGGAGCAGGTCGCGTGCCACCGCATCAAATGATATCATGTCACGCTCTTCATCCAGCTTCGGGAAGATTATGTCTCCCGACTCGCCCAGTACCGAGGCTATCATGCACAGTTCACCCGACTCGCTGGGCGAGACGAAGAACCTGCGTATGCCCAGCGGGCACGACCATGGCTGGCGCTTGCCGAGCCGCTCTATGAACCCCAGCGGCAGGCTGCCGTTGGAGAAGGCCACGTTGGCAAAGCGGGCAGTGGTTATCTTCAGCCTCGACGAGTAGGCCATGATCAGCTCCTCCATCAGCTTCTTGCTGGCGCCCATGATGTTAACAGGATTGGCCGCCTTGTCAGTGGAAACACAGAAAAAATGTTCAGGCGGATATTCAAGCAACAGGTCGAGCAGCCGGCGTGCACGCAAGACATTGTTTTCTATCATCGCCTCCACGGAGAACACATCTTTTTCGCTCCTTACATGCTTGTGCGCGGCGAAGTTGGCCACTATGTCAAACGGCGCCAGCGACCTGAACATCTTTTCAAAAACTCTGTCGCCAAAGTTCATCGGGTAGGTGATGAACTCCTGAGGTATGTTGTATCCTGTCGAGCTCCTGAGATCGCGCACCAGCTCTGTGAGGCCGTTCTCACTGATGTCGACAACCACCAGTCGGCTGATATGGTACCTGAGTATAGCCTTGATATAATGCGAACCTATTGTACCTGCCCCGCCTATCACCAGCACACTCTTGCCGTTCAGCCTCTCACCCAGCTCATGGTGATATTTTTCCAGGTCAGGTTTCAGCAGGCTCTCAGCGCGCTTTGTAACGTACTTTCGGGTAAAATCATCTATGTCAACGTATGTAATCATTTTTATCCTTTTACTGTAGCTGGTCTTTCCGTCACCTGGTCTTTCCTTTGCCGTATCCCTCTATGTATGCGCTGCTGGGCAGGTTCACCACCCTGTCGGCAAACCAGACAGAGTTCTCCAGCCCGTCCGTCTGGCAATCGCGGTACATCGACAGCCTGTTCATCAGCTCCCAGATGGGCCTGGTCATTACCCCCCTGCTGTTTGTATATTCAAGAACCTCATCACGCCGCTTGCGGTCTTTTGTTATTATCACGTTCAGCCAGAAGTTTGACCGGCACTCCTCCGGCTCGTCAAAGAAGGTGAACTCGCTCTCCCTGAAGAACTCCCGGTAGCGGAAGGCGAGGTCGCGTTTCAGGGCTATGAACTGATCAAGTGTCTCCATCTGTGCGCAGCCGAGGGCAGCGTTGATGTTTGTGAGCCGATAGTTATACCCGGTCATGTCATGGACATACTCCCACGCGTGCGGGATTTTGGCCTGGGTGGTCATGTGTTTTGCCTTCACTGCCAGCTCCTCGTCGTCAGTCAGTATCATTCCCCCGCCGCCGGTGGTGATGATCTTGTTGCCGTTGAAGCTGAGTATGCCGGCCTTGCCGAAGGTGCCGGTATGCTTTCCGCCGAACAGGCTGCCAAGGCTCTCTGCGGCATCCTCTATCAGCGGAATGCCATAAGAATCAAGAACCTCCGCCAGGCGATCAATCTTCACCGGGTGGCCGAAGGTGTGCATCGGCACGCATGCGGCTATCCTGCGGCCTGTTTTCTTATTATAAGCCGAGTCGCCTCGCATTTCGGCATTATCTGAAAGCCATCGGGCCACGCTGTCAGGCGAGAGTCCCATTGTCTCGCGGTCAACGTCAAGGAAGACGGGCTTCGCACCTGTATAGGTGATGGCATTGGCGGTGGCGATGAATGTCAGCGATTGTGTTATCACCTCGTCATCACGCCGGACACCGGACAACTGCAGTGCCACGTGCAATGCTGCCGTGCCGTTCATGGCAGCCACGGCGTAACGCGTGCCGGCATAATCTGCGCACATCCTTTCAAATTTTCCCACGAACTCTCCAACACTGGAGACGAAATTTGAATCAATGCACTCTTCAAGGTATTTTTTCTCATTGCCAATGAACCTCGGGTCGTGCAGAGGGATGAATGCCTCAGGTTCATGGAATTGAGAGCGTACAAAGTCAATCAGCGGGTCAAGTTCTTTCATCGTACGGGAAATATTCGTCATACAGGATTTTAGTTCTTTCTGCCTGTAAGGGTTTTTATAATGATGCCAATGTCTCCTGCCAGGGAGTGATTATGATAATAATCGAGGTTTATTCTGACCTTATCGGGCCAGATGACCTCATCGTTATATTTCTGCGGGTCAGGCACGGCGGCCAGTAGTTCCTCCTCGTTTGAATACTTCAATGTGGCTGGACCGGTTATCCCGGGCCTCAGTTCCAGTATAAGCCGTTCCTCGCCGGTAAGCTTGTCGGCATAGCCCGGCACATCCGGTCTCGGTCCCACGAAGCTCATGTCGCCCTTAAGCACGTTCCACAGCTCCGGCAGTTCGTCGAGCTTGTATTTGCGCAGTACGGCTCCGAGGGGGGTTATGCGACTCTCACCCTTTACCGAGACTGATCCCCCTCCGTGATTGACTGTCATCGTGCGAAACTTGTAAATGGTAAAAGGCTTGCCGTGCCTCCCGGTACGTTTCTGGGAAAAAATAACAGGGCCAGGCATTTTTATCTTTATCAGTAATGCAATTACCAGGTACACCGGAATGCAGAGTATCAGCCCGGGCAGGGAGAATGTTATGTCAAATAGACGCTTAAGCATTGAGCATTTGGTTCCTTAGTTCAGCCATTTCTTTTCTATAAAGACGAAGCTGGCAATTTTCACGTACTCGCTCAGAACCTTCTGGATATCCTCTTTCCTTCGCCACCATTTCGCTGGTTCAAACCCGGAATATTCACTCGGCACTGTGATGACGCAAACAGGAATATCCTTTTTACGGAATGCTGTACGGAAGATCATTGAAGCACGACGGGTGTGGGTGGCAGATGTTACTATCATGAGCGTGTCAATCGCATGGTTTCCTGTAAGGTATTTCCTGGTTATGATTGCTTCCGAAAGTGTGCTTAGGGCATCGCCGGGTAGCACGGTTATGCTGTCGGCAGGGACTCCGAGAGCTGTCAGAGCGTTTTTTGCCTGTTCGGTATCCCCGATGAACTTAACGCCTCTCGCCTCCAATCTCTTATAGGCGCCCATGCCTTCCTGTACTATCAGCAACCTGTCAGCCAGCCCATCGTTGTAAAGGTCCGCCGTCTGAAGAACCCTGTCAGGTATGCTCCCCGTAAGCATAAGCAGGGCGTCGGCATGAGCAGGACTGTTTTCTGTCACCAGCCATGACCCGGCACGACGGCAGCTCCAGACTCCCGAAAAGGCTATAAGCAGGATTGTGACTGTAAAGAGCAATTTTGATTTCATGTAGTGAAAGGCCCTGAATTCATCAGGAATCAAGCAGCCATAAAAACAGACTTATGACTGGCTTTGTTTTGGAATGGCAATCACCTTTTCCTTGAACCGGTGAAAAACCACTGAATCATCACCGACATTGTTGTCCAAAACCATCCCGGCTGCAATCTTGTTCCTGTTGCCAACCGAGATGCCCGGAATTGTAGCGCTGTTAATCCCGAAGAGGTTATCGTTGCCGACACTTGTAAATCCCGAAAAACATACATTGGGACTGATGAAATTGAAGTCGCCCACAACCGTATCATGACCCATGCTGCAACGGGAGTTTATGAGGGTATAATTCCCAATCTTCACATTGGGACCAAGATTTGCATTGGGCCCGACAATTGATCCCTCTCCAATCGTTGCTGATTCCGACATATATACACTCGGGTGGATGAATGAGACAAATACAGCTCCCCCGGCAAGGAACCGCTCAACGAACAGTCTCCTGTACTTAAGGTTGGCAATGCCGATTATATAAGCCTGACCGGGTGCTACTTTATGGCCTTTAATGCCTCCGAGCAGGGGAGCAGACAGCCTGTAGCCGGCATAGTTGTCAGGATTATCATCAAGGAACCCGATAACGTTCAATTCTCTCTTGCCTGTCACACTCTGAGAATATTTGATATAGTCGTCAATCTCAGCCGCGTGTCCCCCGGCGCCTATAATAATCACAGTTTTCATCGATTGAACAAAATTTAATGTCAACAACTAGCCAAAGCACCTGAAAATTATGGATTTGACAAAGGTTTTGTGCAGCAATTAAAACCAAAAATTCTTCTTAATTTTTTTAAAGTAGAACCATGCCAAAATTCCGGGTGGAAGCAATAAAACGTAAAAGATTTTGAATCTATTAGTGTTAATGTTTCTTAAAACGTAGAGCGGAGAAAATCCTAATTCAACTCCAGAGATTATATATTTCAGGATCAGATTAATAAAGTATTTGGGGTTATTATTAAAATGGTCCAGATTTTCATCAAGAAAAAACCGGTTACTTGCTAGGTTATTAAAATGGCCCTTCTTTTTATCAGATATTCTAAGCAAGCTTTCTCCTGCATCATAATTATAGATTCTTAATCCCTTATTGATATATCTAGTTTTATATTTTCTACCAATTCTGGCCCAAAATATACCTTCACCAAGCATGTTAACTTTATTTGACAACCAAAAGTTTTCAGGTATGTCAACACATTCTCTAAGTTTTTTTAAATCCCAACAGACTATATGCTCATTGTTATTATGTTGTTTCAATACCATTTCATGCCAGTTGGAGTCGATGAATTCTAACGCCTCTGGAAAATAGAAGTCACCTACCAATTTACCGGTAGAATCATGTGTAAGACCTGAAACCTCAGCAAACTGAGCTTCTAATCCGTAATGAATGATACTTTCCCATACCTTTTTAAAAGTTTCTATTGCATCTGGCCTTAACTCGTCATCGCTGTCGATACCAATTAAGTATTTCGTATGACAAGTTTTGAAAGCCATTGACATGGCTGTATGTTTGCCTCCGTTTGCTTTATATCTGTAATCTATTGTAATCTGATTTTCAGAAATCCAGCCTTTAATTAAATCATGAGTTTTATCAGTAGAACCGTCATCTATTATTAACCAAATGAAGTCTTTATATGTTTGCCTCAGTAGCGAATGGTAAACCCTCTGCAGCGTATGTGCCCGATTATAGGTAGGCGTAAAAACTGTAAATAGTATCCTTTTATTTGGGATATTCATAGCAAAATGTTTTGTTTTCTATCTTGTAAAATAGTATAGCAAATACATTGTCAACCAACACTATTACAGAATACTATAACAGCCGATTTAGTTATCTCGCAAGATATCCTCCATCAACCACCAGGTTTGTACCCGTAATCCACCGTGCTTCATCTGAAAGAAGGAACAGGCACACATTTGCCACGTCCTCAGGCTTACCCAGGCCAAGAGGGTGGAGTGATCTTACCCTGTTGAGCGAATCCTCATCCTTACTATAGACAGCATTCTTTGACATGGGTGTCTCCACCACACCGGGAGAGATGGCATTGACCCTTATATTTCTTGGGGCAAGCTCAATAGCCATTGATTTTACTGCAGAGATAAGGGCTCCCTTGGTCATAGAGTACAGTGTCTTCCCGCTCTCACCTACAACACCCATCACCGAACTTATAAATACTATGCTACCGCCATTCTCCGAGAAATGTGCCTGTTTTATTGCATGTTTAGTCAGGTTTATTACCCCGATGACATTTGTTCTGAAAAATTCCTCCATTTTTCCCGGGGAAACAGCATTTACCGGCAGTGTTGCAGATATACCGGCACAATTGATAACCCCGTCAATCCGTCCATATTTACTGACAATGCCTTTTATAACTTCTGAAACACTTTCATAGGCAGCGAGATCAACTGAATACATCCCATGTATATGGGGTTGTTCCATCAATCCCATTGTCTCATTCAACCTCGTCTCGTCTCTCCCTAGTAGTATCACCCTGGCTCCTGACCGACTGCATTTCACTGCACACTCACGGCCAATGCCGGACGAAGCTCCGGTAACCAGAACAAGCTTTCCATATAAAGAAAATGGAGTATTACTCATTTTCAGATTATTATAAACATTAACCGAATGCCTAGCCTTATTAATGCCTGAAGTGGCAGCAGGATATCTATATTTCTATCTCCTCCCCGATGTGGCAATTATCCAGGCTGATAATTGCCGTGCCCCATGTAAGTCCTACGCCAAAACCACTCATAAGAACACGCTTTTTACCCTGAAGCTTCTCTCTCAGTTCCGAGATGATAGTGAGAGGTATGGAGACTGATGAGGTGTTTCCATATTTATGAATTGTTGCCGGCACTTTTTCTGATGGCAGTTTTAACTTCTTTGCCAGGAACCCGTTTATATAGCTGTTGGCCTGGTGAAAGACGAAATAATCAATAGCATCCTTCTCTACACCTGAATATTCCAGCAGACGATTGAAATCCTTCGGCACCTCGCGTATTACGAAGTTAAAGACATCTGCTCCGTTCATGTAACCATGCTCATCCGAGCGGATGTTGCCATATTCATCAACCACCTTTTCGGTAATCGTCTCGCATGAGCTCATAGTGCGGTAGCCTCCGGCGGGTATCTTGATCAGGTCAGCCCGTGATCCGTCAGAATTGAGGGAGAACCAACTCCTGCCATACTTCTCACCACCTTCAACCAGGGCAGCAACGCCACCGTCGCCAAACAGGAATCCGGTCTTGCGATCCTTCAGTGAATAGACTTTTGACCGTGTCTCACCGTCAAGCACAAGGGCCTTTTTCACCGACCCAGACGTGATCATGGAGTAAGCAACGGTAAGACCGTACAGGAATGCAGAGCAACCGAGGTTTATGTCAAATGTAATGGTTGATGAAGGCAGTCCTAGTCGCTCCTGCAGCAGGACAGATGTAGCCGGCATTCGGTAATCGGGTGTCTGGGAGATGAATATCAGCAGGTCTATCTCCTGCCGGTTGATATTCATGTCTGTCAGCAGCTTTACCGCCGCGGCATGGCAGAGATCTGACGAGCAGGTGTTCTCATCTGCAAACCGCCTTTCTGTGACGCCAATCTTATCAACTACCTCCTTAATGTCTTTTTTGTCAAAATAGAGGTCATATTCATAATTGTTTATGACCCGTGCCGGCACGGCGGCTGACATTCCGGCTATCCCGACGTTATTGAATGAAATCAGGCTCATCAGTTTTGTTTGGAAGACACCAGGTTTATAAGGTCTTCCACTGTTTTATAATTATTGAACTCCTGCATCTCTATCTCAATGCCGAAATCTGAATCCAACATGGCAAGCACCGATAGTTCAGTCAGTGAGCTGTAGTTTTCATAGTCTCGAAAAATGTCATCGTGTTTTACCTGGCTGGCATCCATTTCCAGTGCCTCGGCCAGCGCTGAGATAAGTTTTTCTTTCATATAAATTGATGTTTAATGTTTGTCTTTGTGATATCCGGTTTCAGGCTTTACTCTTTTCTGATCCTGTGAATCTCTTCATTGTTGTAGCCGTATCTGAATTGATACCTTCCCTTCTGATGACATTCACTAGTGTCATGAATAAAATCTTCATGTCAAGCCAGAAGGAGAGGTGATCAACATACCATACATCCAGATCAAATTTTTGTTCCCATGAGATAGCGTTTCTCCCGTTTACCTGTGCCCAGCCCGTAATTCCAGGCCGCACCTCGTGACGCCGGGCCTGATGTGCATTGTAGAGAGGCAGGTATTCCGGCAGCAACGGGCGGGGACCGACAAGGCTCATGTCTCCTTTCAGGACATTGATTAGCTGGGGAAATTCATCAAGTGATAGTGAGCGAATAAACCTGCCCACACCGGTCAGCCTTTCATTATCAGGAAGCAGTCGGCCGGTTTTATCCCTGCGATCATTCATTGTCTTGAATTTCATGAGCCGGAATAGCTTGCCCCGGAACCCGGGACGTGTCTGGATGAAAAGAATAGGTCCTTTGTTCGAGAATGCCAAAGCAGGCAGAAGGATCAGGCTGAAGGGCAACAAGACCAGGAGGCCCGTAAAAGACGCCAGGATATCAATTACCCGCTTAAATGCCTTCCTGTAAAGTCGTAATGTCAATTTGATGCTGCTTTGATAACCTCCTCCGCGATGACGTGCGCATTAGTCGCATTAAAATCAGCAGAGGCTTTAAGGGAATTAGCTCTGTATAAGGAAAGAGTATTGGCATTTTCTGATATCTCATCAATGAAATCAACCATTTCAGTAACCTGGCTATGACTGAAACATCTGCCGTTGTCATATTTTGCCACTATCCTGCTCAGCTCCGACTCTTCTCCCGCAATGCACAGCAGGGGCAGGCCGGCCGACATGAAATTAAAGGTTTTACTGGGGAGACTCAATGATGAGGCCCTGCTGCCGAGACTTACAACAGCCAGATCTGCCGAGGCAAAAGAGTAGGGGATCACCTCTACCGGCTGGAGGGGCAGCATGCGACAGTTGGTTAGCTGTAGTCTTCTTATCTCTTCAGCTATGTCTCTTTTTTGATCACCATCACCAATTATCAGAAAGAGTATATTCTGATTTTGAACTTTAGCAGCTATCTGCGGTATGATAAATGCATCATGTGTGGCCCCCAGGTTGCCAGAATACAGGACTATGAACCTGTTTTGCAAATTATATTCTATGACAAACGGGTTTGTCTCTTTCGCTATCGGCCTGAAAAATTCGTTGTTGCTCCAGACAGGAACAACCTTTATCTCTTTGTCAGGGCAATATTGTTTCAACAGTCCGGCCATGGTTTCAGTAAGTGTGAAAATATGTTCGGCTTGTCTGAATATCCTTTTATTGGCTTTAACCCATGCTCTGTAGAAAACAGAACTTTCTGAAACGATGCCCATTTGAGCAATGGCATCAGGATACACGTCAAAGATGAAAAATGAAAAGCTGTTTCTGCAAAACAATGGCAGCAGTGTTGCTAGGGGCGGATTTGATATGATTAACAGGTGGTCCCTGCGATGCCTGGTTTTAATGATGAAAAGTATTTGCAGGAATCCGGTAATCCATGTGAATAAACGAAGGAACCCGGTTGTACGCTCATACCTGGCAATTTTTCTGATTTTAACCTCAGTAGATAATGGTTTTTCTCTTTCGACAAGCCTGCCTGCAACAAGCGTCACTTCTGCATTCCTTTCAACCAGTACGTTAGCCAGGTCTACCATAAGATACCCCGAATCCTGGTTTATCAAAACATATCTCTTCAAGGTGGTCAGGCGTTGTTCCTCTCAAGCATACTTTGATAGAGCGATATATATTCTCCGTACTTGACGGTCTTATTATACAATTTCACGGCCCTGTTACGGCAGGCACTACTGTAGTGTTCTTTCCCTTTTTTAAGAATAGTCTCAACAGCTTTGCCCAGGCTCGTGATGTCACCTTTTTCGACTACTATCCCGGTATTTTCATCAATGGCTTCAGGACTACCTCCGGTGTTATAGGTTATGACAGGAGTGCCGCAGGCAAGTGCTTCGATGTTGGTGCTCGGGAAATTGTCCACATAGGTAGGATTAACAAATACTTCAGCACCGGAATAGAGTGCAGCCAACTCATCAATATTTTCTGTTCTTGATATCGAAATGATACCGTCAGGAAGTTTTCTGGCCTGGTTTCGATTCGGCCCAACAAGCACTATTCCGATTTCAGGTTTAAGCATGGCACGTAACCTGATGAAATCGTCAAGGCCTTTCCTTTTTGTCCAGGAACTGGCGACACCTAGTATATACTTCCTGCTTATCTTGTACTTCTCTGTCAGCGTATCTGATATGATCGGTTTGAAATTCTCAGTGTCAATTCCATTGTTGATCACCTTGATTTCATAATCTTTCAGAAATGATTCGCGAAGATGCCCGGCAAGCCATTGCGATGGTGAAACCAGCACCATATTAGAAACTCCTGTTAACAATTGTTTTTTATCCCTATAGTTAATCCGGGAATTGTCAAACAGAATAGATTTGGGGTAGCCCGATTTATTGGGACAACTGTAGCATCCTGTTTTCCACTTAAAGCAGTTAACCGCATCAAAGTGACTGCAATGACCGGTGAAAGGCCAGCAATCGTGGAAAGTCCATACTACCGGTTTTTTCGCTGATTTAAGATATTCGAATAATACCCCTATGTGCAGATAATAGCCATGGATGTTATGAAGATGTATTATATCGGGATCAATGTTCTTGACCTGCCTGACCAGTTTTCGAGTTGAAGTTTTTGAGCCGAATCCGTGCCGGTCAAATAAACGAGTCTTTAGCCCATGCAGTTTCTTGTCGAGGTCATCCCCAATTTCAATTATTTGGCTCCGGCTGGGTCTTCCAGTGTAGGCAGCAGCGATATAACTTTCATGACCTGCTGCAATTAAAGATAAGCCAATCTCTTCTGCAATCCTGCCGTGACTACCGGAATTTACAGTAGTGTTTATCTGTAGAACCTTCATGAAAGGATAAAATCAAGGTATTGTCGACCGATCTTTTCAATTGAAAATTTCTCAACACTAGAAGGCGCTTTAGCCGACATTTTCTGCCTTAGTTCTTCATCATCGATCAACTGCTGCAATCTCTTTTGGAATAGATCATCATCAAAAACAGGCACAAGGAATCCATTTTCACCGTCAACTATCATCTCCGAAGGACCGGCAACACAATCATATGATACAACCGGAAGACCGGCAGACAAAGCCTCGCCGATTACATTTGGAAAACCTTCAACGCTGGAAGTAAATGCAAATATTTTACCTTTTAGATAGTAATGGCCGACATCCTTTTGCTCTCCTGTTAGGATTACTCTTCCATCCAATTTTAAATCCCGAATGAGCTTCTGTAATTTCTCCTTGTTTTTCTCTTTTAGAGCATCTCCTCCAACAATAATTAGTTTCCAATCTGGAGCTATTAGCCCTGAAAAAATGTTTATTAACCGATCGTGATGTTTTGTTTTAATTAATCTGCCAACTGAGAGTATAATGTTTTCTTTATCAATTGCTTTTATGCCACGATTAATTTTTATGGGATTCCCAATTGCAATGATGCTTTTACCAGGAAATCTTACTCTTAAGATTTCATTGGCCTTATTTGTTTGAGCAATTATACCTGCAGAATATTTGTACAATGTACCTCTTAAATATTCTGTGGTGTACTTATATCTTCTGATTGGACTTCCTCTATCACTTACAAATACCGGATAATGGGTATTGTGAAGTGCATATAAAACAAAATTGTTCCATTGAGTCCCGAAAGACAAGACTGCATCAGGTTGAATTTCTGATATCTTTCCCCTAATAAACTTAATACGTCTAATAATTTCAAATGGTCTGAACAAATCTTGAAATGTACCTGTTATTAAATGAATTACAATATTATTGTTAAGGCTATAAAATATTTTCGGTGACTTGCCAAAAAGAATAAGATGCACCTCAATCTTTTCGGTTGAAGAGTAGTAATTCGCCAACTCAGCCATCACCCGTTCCATACCACCGGCTTGAAGGGATGGAAGAGTAAATGCAAGCTTATAGACGTCTTTACCCATTGACTTCCGCTGAGCTGATTACCATATCTATATAATCAACTGAATTCTCTTTTCTTTTTTCAAGCAAATCAAATACCTCCTGAAACTTAATAGCGTCATTATTTATATTTTCAAGACTTTCTTTTGCTATATGATCTGAAAGATTAAGGTAATTAAGGAGGTCTATCATTCTAGAGTTCACCTTTTGGTGAGTCCTTCTGAAGAGATAAAACTTTTTATTAAAAATCAGGCTGAAGCTCATACAATGAAAAGAGTTGGTCAGGCATATTTCACAGTTATGTATCAAACCAAGAAATTCTTCCGGACCTGCGTTTTTGAATGTTTTGTCTGCATATGAAATTGGATAGAGGCTCTCAATGGCATAAATCTTTAAATTATAAGCTTTTGACAATTTTAATGCGGATTCTTTAATTAAGTGATTATTTTCCTGGTCGTAAATAAAAATATACTTCCCATCAGTAACCTGTTTGCTTAGATACTCCCATTCTGTTCTATTCAATAAAAATACAGGATCTACGACCACCGACCCTCCCTCGACTCCAAGCTTATTCAATATTTTCAAACCAGTATCCTCTCTAACCGATATAAAATCAAACCTCTTTAGCCTGCTAGCAACAAACTTAACTAGACCTTGCGCTATGTCAGAAGTAGAAAAACTTGCTGCGTAAGATGCTTTGATGGAGCAGTTTGGCGCAAATTCTAAGTAGAAGGCAGGATCTTTGCCATTCGGAGATTCTGTATTCCATATCTGGTCGCTGCCAGCAAAAAATATATCAGCCTGCGGAGGATCAAATCTCAAGTCTTCGATTGATCGATATACTCTTGGGGTCAATTTAAGACGACTTGCTGTGAACAAATCAAATTTTCTTCTCCTTTTATACATTAGCAATCTTCTGGGCACAACGTATGCAAAATAGATGACCCTAAGGAATATATTCTTGTCCCATCTTGGACCTATAGCCCACAATTTATATGTTAAATAATCAGGTCTATAATCAATTATCTCTGTATCATAACCACGATTCTCCAGATACTTCATCAGAGCATAGGCTTGTAGAGATGCCCCGAAATTATAAACATTGTGACAAGTTATTGTCTTTATTTTAAGCTTATTACTTACCATCGGCAATTTGAATCAATCAATAATCTTCAAGATTTCGCTTACATCCTTTCTTTTTGAACGTGGCACACTGAACTCTTCAATTGGATATCCAATTGCAATCACTGAAATAACTTTCTCGGAGGGATCCAAGCCAATTAATTTCCTAAGTTTTTTATCAAGAAAATAATGTTTTGACCAGTTCAAGGCAACAGCTGCTATTTCATGGAAATGTAGAGCATACAGTAAGTTTTGCACAAAAATGCCCCCATCAATAAACACTTGATACCATTCTGTTACAGATACAAAAACACCCCGGTTTACAGTGACAACTAGTAGCTGCTTAACTGATTCTGAGGTAGAATTAAGGCCACTTTGAATCAACAATACTTCATCTACTAAAGATTTCCTGGTAATAAATGTAACTTGCCAACCCTGCCTGTTGCATACTGATGGCGCATTCCCGGCTAGAGAAATAACTCTTTTAATTGTAGTGTAGTCAATAGACTCTGCGCTAAAATGTCTGACACTATGCCTTGAAACAGAGAATTCATTGAAACCTGAATGCGATGAAGAGAAATAATCTTTACAATTAAAGGAAATTGTGCCACCTTCTTGCCCTTCAGAATATCTACTAAAAAATTCAATTTCATTATCTGAAATAATATCATTGATTTCTTGGCCTGTCTCCGCATGATAATCAAAATATTTCTTTAATACTGCACATCCCGACCTAAACTGAGAATTATTCACATCATACCCTCGGACAACCCATAGCTTTAGATAATTCATCAACCGAGAGATCTTTGCCTTACCAAATCGAGACCTAATTGGTACATTAATGAGGCCTTTTTCCAGGCTGTGGTAATTAAACGTAATTCTGCCCTGAAGTTTAGTAGAAGAATTCAGGGAGTAACTACTAGAATATCTGACAAAACAAATAAACTCAAACAAATGATCCGAAAACAATGCTAAAATACTTATGATTTTCCCCATGTATCATTCTTGTTTACAATGCCTAAGAGACTACGCTGTCTACCATCCACCCATATGGATCAAACTTGCCCTCATGCCAGGAAAGTACACTGTCCCAATATCCAGGGCAAGCTTCATAGCCTCTGGGTGAAAAGCCATAGCTAATTTCAACTAAAAGTGGCTTTCCATTGTCGTTTACAAAATCAAACGCCACACACTGGCTCTTCAGTTTCCCAGCCAAAGAAAACGATAGTTTAATGGTATCCTCGTCAAACAAGCTTCTGTCATAGAGAATATTGCCACTTCCAGAGGCCCTGAAATCGCCTCTGCGAACCATCCGTTTAATCGCGAATGCGTTATCTCCTATCACAACAACTCGTATGTCATGATCATTGTCAGCAATGAACTCCTGAAAATAGACATACCCTTTCTCTCGTCCACGTAGTCTTGCATACGGAGGAGGTATAACAAAACGTACAATACCTTCTAAAATATCCCTTAAATCAGTCTTATTCAACCTGAATAGCCTCCAACGCTCCTTCAGGCTTCCTGGTGGATCGTATGCGGCGAAACCACGATTAAAAGCTTTTCTGATTAATCGCCTTGCCTGACTGTAATTTTTAACTAACCTGACATTCTGGGAACCGGCACCTCCCCGAAGTTTAAATACCTTGGGGTAACTAGTTTCCCCAGCCCATGAAATAGCTTCTTTTTTACTATAGAAAATCCAGGTTGGCACCAATGGTGCCCCGATTGCTTCAAGAAGGTATTTCTGCCCGACCTTGTCATCAAAATGCCAAACAGTATTGAAGTCTGGAAAAACCTTCATTCCTGATTGTTCGAGAGAGAAGAGCAATTGCTTTGCAAAGAGGATTGCCCTGGGGCTGTTCTGATGAAAGTGCCACATCAGGCCATCGCAGTCAGTAAGGTCCTGAATTATGCTGTCCTTATAGCAGTCTACAAGTTTGTATTCAATCCCCTTGGAATCACAATAAGCAATCCACCGATCACTGAACGAACCTCGTGAGTTATGAATGGCGATCTTCATCTTACTTCATCAAAGTATTTCATCCAACCTTTCGGCGGGATGGCCTTAAGGGCATGAGCCTTGAGGTCGACAAGATTAATCTGCTTTCCATTAAAAACAATAGGACTCGAATCACCTAGAGGATTTGAGTTCTTTAGCAATGACAATTCCTTAGGATCAAATCCCATCATCAAAGCCATAGCCCTGTCATTCAGGAAAGAATCATTTGAAAAGGATATTAAACCAAGAGGCAGGGGTACGGGTTGAAGCGGACCTTCACCTTGACCAGCAATAATTCCATCACACAGGATAAAAATTTGTCGTTGTCTTTCAGAGGCAAACGAACCATCGGCTCTGCCAAATTCCGCAATCATGTTTAAGTCCAGAACCATCCTCCAGGTTGTATCGTTTCCATGCCATCCTGCGGCTATCTGATGTTCCGGCCCCGGCAGGGATAGTCTCCACAATGCTGATGCAAGTTTTTGCCAATACCAGAAGCTTTTCTTACCCTGTCTCCTATTAGCCTCATCCAGAGTGAGCTCAGACCAATACCTCAAAATTGATCCGCCAGGGTAGCAATCCCCCCCCCGTTTTGTTCCTCCTATCCTGTGATGCGGCAGGAAATCTTTGTCCCCATTGATTCCAACCAGATTCTTCAGGGCTCCTGTAACACCCGTCTTCTGATGCGTCTTTATTTTAGGTAACGAAATCACTATATCAGCATCGAAAAACTCCTTTGCGATGCAGTACTTGTGGACACCTGGGGCATGAGCCTCCTGCATCCTGTCAGGATCGTAATTTGTAACCCTGAATCTCATCTTACCTGCTGAAGTGACAGGTTCGAGCATGCTTCTTTTTCCCAGATCAAAGATTACATATTCCGACAAAGGTTTTATTTCAGTCAAAGGCGAATTTCCTTCTACGCTATATTTTCGCCTCCTGAAATCAATTATAGATACAGCCACATTAGACTCTTTTGAAAGACGAGTGATCTCACCGAGAAAATCAGGCGATAACATTTCATCCCACTTTGTCATCTGGATAGGTGCGTCTCCAATGACAATCTGTGCAGGACTCATTTTAAGAAGCACCTTCAGAGCTGCAACTATGAACTTATTATGAGTCCTCAGGCAAAATTCATCTTCTGGAACCGAAGAGTGTTTTACCCAATTTGGTTTAATCAGGATATTTTTCCCTTGAAGTGTCTCTTGGTTTAGATGTTCTTTAGTGAGATTTTCGATTGCTCCCACTAAAGCATCCTGATCTGAGTAAATAGCAGACAGATATTGGAAATTTCTCTGGGCGATATTATTATAGAAAGTGTGAATATTTAAGTATCCCGACATGTCTATTTTCCCTGAAACATTGTGGCTCCCAACCGGGCTGTGGTCATGAACTCGGCATCGGGCCAACTCTTTAAAATCCTTTTAAGCAATTTGGAAAGCTGCTGCAAGCCGTTGTCCCTATTAGAAGGATTCAGGCTTCCGATATAGTTTACCCTGTGCGAACTGATTATAGCAGGTTTATTCCAGCGAAACGCTATCTTAATATCGTTCAGGCAACCGTCTACCCAGTCTTTCCCTGGTTGACTGGGTTCAAAAAAACAATTACGCGTAATATATCTTAAGCCGCTCCTATCCCTTTGACCAAGCCAGTGAATGACTTTTTTTGTTTCGCCATTTCCCAAAGGCTCGTTCTGTATTTTTGAAGCAGACCTGTATTTTATACCATTTTTTACGAGAGTCTTATTAAGATCATTATTAAACGGGCCATTGGGTGGTACGAAATATTCTGGCCTGTAGCCGAAAAGCTTTTCGAACAGGTTAAGTCCCTCCTCGATAATTCTTTTGTGTTGTTCCAGTTCAATTGGATCTCCTAATAAAAAGGCGGCTTGAAAGTCTACCCCTGTTAATTTATCTTGATCAGGGACGAATCCCCACAAGCCCTGGTCAAAGGCCATTCTTGTCTGCCTGTCTCCTTTTTGCAGGGCTTTCATCCAGGCTGCGACATTGAGATGCTCACGGCCATGCATCTGCGGCACGAAAATGTTCTTCTCAATTCCCTCCTTCCATAGGTCGAATGATCTCTCACAGCCCGGATATCTCTTTAATGTCTCAATAAAAGGCTCATAGAAATAATTCTGAAAATTCGAATCTATTATTTTCTGAAAATCAGGATTAGCAACAATGCTTACAGGGGTAAATATCGCATTATGACCCGAGCGATCTTTTGAAGCTGAAAGGACTTCAAAAAGCATCTCAAGATCAGTAGAAGAAGCAAGTGAATCGTTAAGGTTATACCTTTCTGCATCCCTACTTCTTACATCAACCCCGGCTTCCTTAAGCATCTGAAAAGCCTTGAGAGACGGCATCCGGATGCTGCCCCAGTCATCGCTTTCAAAGACAATAATTTTCCGTTTGGTGCGCCAGCCGGGAAGGTTGCTTAGATTTCGCATTATGCGTTGAAGACTTGATGCCATGCAAGCTATAGAAAAGTATTTTTAGTTTTAGAACAATCCCTTAACATATGCAATCAAGGGAGTATTGTCATGAACAAAAAGCGAAAGGATAGGATTACCAAAGGTTGTGGCAAAACTGATATAGTCAAACCCTATCCTTATGGCGACTACTATAAATAAAATCAATCCCGGCACTGAAATAACTCTCAACACTTTCAATACTTTCTGAGAATAATTATCCTGAAGATATAATGTAATAAAGAAGATCATTATCAGGTTAGCAATGGAGACAAACCTGCCTCCTGATGGCACTAACGATGCAAGATTCGCCCATCCATAAAACCACAGGCCGAAACAGAAAAGATTAAGAAATGGTCCCTCGAGACGTTTACGACCTTTTAAAAAAATGAAGATCGCGAATAGATAGGAGGTATAGGTTAATACTTCTCCGGATAGCGGTACATACCAGTTTATTCTCTCTCGTGCTTCAGCTATTCGTTGTGCATAATTAATATTCGTATATGACTCAACCCGGGGATCCATAAAAGATGGTAAAAAGTCAAGTAAATCCCTGATTGCCTCAAGGTTTATTGTATTAATAAACGAAGTAACAATAAAGAATATAAAGTATATGTTTAACCTGTTTCTAAATAAGGCATAAGTTGCCAGGATCGCAACAGGGAAGATGAATGAAAAGTGAAACAATATGGACCCGACCGACCACCACAACCTTCTCTTGTTACCCTCGAACAGGTAAGGCAAAAGACCATAAATAAAAACTTGTGATGCTGTCCACATCCTGAATCCATTTATATTCCAGATAGGATTTATAAGGGCGAAGGTCAGAATTAAGACAAAAGTGACTGGTGAAATTTTATCATCAATCTTATCAAGGAGGTACCAGAGATTCCTGGAATAGAAAAACCCGAAGATCAATGCAAAGCAAGCAAGAAGAATAGAGGGATTATCAGTAAATAACGAAATAAACCATGTCAGTAACGGTTGAACAACATCTACAAAATTACTTCCAGGCGTATAAATAGAATTTGTTATGTCAGAGAATGTTACTCCTTCGCTATGGAAAGTCTTCAGAGTATTGGCATATCTGGCAGAGTCGGGCCCTTCGCTCGCAATTACAAAGGTCAGCCCCAGGAATATACAAAACAACCAGAAGATGTTCATTGACCACCTCCTGTTGTGATGCCGTAAGGCTGCCAGCATAACGCCAAAAGGCCAGACTAAAAAGCCTAAAAAGTACCTGATCTTTAACCGACTACCCGAATAATAATGCTCAGATTTGAGTGTAACCTGGTTTTCCAACGATCTATTCTTTAAAGCTCCATAAACTGAGCAGCAACGTTTCTTATATCATATTTTTTTAGATCTTCCAGCATCATTCTTTTAGCATAATCACCTGACAAAAACTCATCCACAACCGTAAGGTCAGTATCTTTTCTAATATTCATAACAGGCCTTCCTGCAATGGCATAGTCTATCAATTTGCTCGGAATCTGTTCATTAGTGTTATTATCAATATTGACAAGAAAATCCATCGTTGTTAGCACTTTCAAGAGTTCCACTCTTGGCAATGGCTCGCGAAGTTCAAGTTTATCATTTAGTTGAGTCTTGTAACCATTAATCATACTCAGGTGTGAACTGAAAATAAAGAATTTGAAATAATCTTTCATTTTTGACAAATGATCCAGTAGTGCCTTTGGATCCCTTCTTCCCGGGATGAAATTGCCAGCATATGCAAACCTGGGGTACTCATGCTTCTTAACGAAAGCTGGCATATCATCGATTTCATCCAATCTGAAGCCCTGGGGTATAACTCTTATTTTGTCATGAAACTCAGGATAATAAGGTGTTTTAGCAGTTTCAACCGGGATGGTAATATAATCACACTTACGACAAAAGCTTTTTTCAAAGTACTTAAAATAGAATGGTTTGTGAAAGGTGTCCAACCTTGCAAGCATAAAAGGATCGCCACAATCAGCAATCCATTTTTTTGCAATGGAATTTCCCTTCTTCCAGGCTTTGGCCACACCCCAATGAATTGGATGAGGAACAGCAATTGAAATTAAAAGATCATGACCTCTTTCGTTTTTTAATGCTTTGGCGACCATAAACATTAGCTGGATATCAGGATATTCAAACAGAACCTGCAAAGTCCTTCGCAGAGCTCTCCTTAACAAAAGAACTGGGCCGCCGCCATTAAGTTGTATAGGCTTAAATCTTAAGGTCCCGAGATCTTTAATCTTAACATTATGAATCTTCTCGAATTCAGTGTAGTCTCCGCCGTTGGTTGGAAACAATATTGTCACATCATGTCCCTGCCGTGCAAATTCTTTAGCAAGTTCAGTTGCGCGAAACGAGCGGGGAGAAATTTCGGGGAAAAAGGATCTACAAACTATAAGAATTCTTTTCAATAAGAATAATTTTGGTAGTGGTCAATGACTACGGGAATAATGAGGAATCTTTTTAATAAATCTCATAAGCCTATCTGATCTAACAAAGATTCTAACCAACCTGATCAATGTAAGTATGAATTCTCCTTATGTTACTTAAAGTTGTAATACTATTGATTGGTAAATTAGCAATTTTTTGATTCTTTGGGTAATGTTTTAAATATTTCATTAGTGATTGGGGAAGAGAAAGGCTTTCCACATATTCCGATAATGTTTCATCCAGATTATTGTAGATTAAGTGATAACCCTCACCTGGAATAAATGAAGATTGTCCCATTCCAAGACCCTTTAAAATCCTTTTGATGGAAAGAGGTATTTGATTTATTAGTTTAGTTTTAAGAGGCACTCTATTGTTCTCCAGAATATCGTTTGCAAATGGTATTTGTTTAAGTTGATCAACTAATAAGTAATTTTTAAATATTTCCTTAAACATTATTCTTTTGAATCGATAATTAAATCCGATCTCTTCCCAGTAATTAAATAATTCCAGATCCCATTCAGGGATGCGCCATCCAAAGCCAAAAAATTCATAACATCTTACACTATTGGCGATGAACTTTGTTTGACGCTCCTTCCAATCAAAACATTCACAGATTTGTGCAGGTAAAGTATTATATTCGGTAATGATTTTTTTGATCTGTTTAATTACATTGGTCCTACTTTTAGAATAATATCCAAATCCAGAAAAGTGCCTCTTTAATATAGGAATTGCAGATTGAATTGTTGGACAGCTCAGCATATCGCTGTCCAAATGGTTTCCGGCTATTACTTCAAGTGCATGGCCTGGCACAAATACATCAGTTGGTTGAAGTATGCCCATTTCTTTTAAAGCATATACAGCCGGAAAATCCTGTAAGTGAGCAACAGAAGTGCCATTAAAAGCATACTCTAAATATGATTCAATTAAATTGCTCTCATATAATCTATCCTTCCATTCCGGATAATCAATAAAGAACCACTTATAGCCAAGTGCTTCTGAAACCCGCTTACTTATGAGTGATTGGATATTATCCTTAATACCATAAGTATAGCAAATCACATTTTTGATCCCTTTTTTATACAAATAATTTACGATTACACGGGAATCATATCCTCCACTTAAAGGAATTACCCAGTTATTTACACCTGGGGCACTTTTAATCATTCTAGCGAACACACTGGAAAAAATTTCATCTTGTATTCTGGCCTCATATGTCAAATCTCTTTCATTTTCATCATCAGTCATTTTTGGGGTCCAGTTAAAGTACTGTATCCTGGATATAGAATTGTCTGCAAGCTTGATTTTAATAATTTCTCCTGATTGAACTGAGTAAACATTTTTAAAAATTGTAAAGGGACCTGCAACATAATCAGAACAGAAATACTGTTCCAAAGCATCTTCATCAAACTCAAAGCTTACATGATTCTCTTTGCAATATTTCTCGAGACTATCTGTTATAACCAGATTTTTATCATCATTGAGAAAATAGACAACGGGGTAGGTTCTCATCCTATCCGTAGCGATCAACGTCTGCTCGGGATTAGTTAGGATTAGTGTGAAATTGCCATTTAAGTCCTTCACCAGATTATCTAGATTATCCGACCCACTGTTTATTTCGTTGAAGATTATGTCTGCCAATCTTTGATTATCAAATACTGAACCTTTATACTCTGCCCAACCGCATGTGGAAATGTACAGTTGGCCAGAGTTGAGAAAATACCAGTACGATTTATATAAGAATTTACTGATCATGAATACTGGAAACTTATTGATTGTGCTAATTGAAACGGGGCTAGATTTTCACCTGGGATAATATTTTTATAGCTCGAACCATTACAAACCTGGCGCTTTCACATCTAAGGAAGTTTAAGATATAGCGGTATTCTACTTTCCTTCCCTTAACTATGTTCAGAATATATTTTATTAGGTTCTTAAAATTCAAAGTAGACCTTTCACTATTTAATGCTCTCAACATTGTATGTTCAAAAGAAGGCCAAAGATCCAGGCAGAGTTTATTCACCTCAGTCATATATTCTTCATGATCCCCTAGCTTACGACAGATTAATTCATTATGATCTTGTATCTGCTTAGAAGTATCAATTCTTATTTCATCATTGACTTTGACCGTATTAATTACCTGATAGGCTAATTTTCCGTGTTTATCAATTCTGAGCATAACAGATAGTCCATTATTCCAATATTCTTTCTCACTGTTAACATCAAAGAAGAAGTTGCCCAGGCTATAGAATATCGGTTTGTCTTTGTACACCTCCCAACCCTGTGGCACATGTGGATGGCCTCCAATAACGGCATCTGCCCCAAGGTCAATCAATTCTTTGTACCTGTCTCTCCATTCCGGCAACGGGATATCACAATACTCTACTCCTGCGTGCGCAATTACAAATAGGTAGTCAAGTCCTGGTTTAACATCCCGGATCAGTGAGTTTACACTACTATGATTTATCCAGGCACATCCTCGCAGACTTTTGTCAGACCAGTTATCATTAAGGATACCAAACTCACACTGCACCAGTGCAATAAAACCAATTCTCAATCCATTTAGCTCAACCTTCTTTACCTGGTAAGCTTCTTCTCAATCCCCGGCACCGGTAATTACGGATGTTTTGAATGCATTCATAGTACCAGTAAGAGCCTCCTGGCCATAATCAACCATATGGTTATTGGCCAGTGAAATGACATTGAACCCATTCTTTTCGCACCATGCCGGAGAGTCGATTGATTGAGGCAGATAGGCAGTTCCCATTATTGTAATCGGATCTCCAGGTTCTATTGCACCTTCAAAATTCAGGAACATAAGATCAGATTCATGGATGAGATTATTAAACTCATCTGACAAGATGATACTTTCGGGATTCTTCGAAATAAAATCCCCACAAAACAATATTTTAACAGTATCTCTTCCCCGATGTTCCATCTCTACTGATAAATGAGTCTGATTCTGTTAAGGATCTGTGTTCCGTAATCTATCTTAATCAGTTTCCCACTAACCATTATTATTCCATAGTATAAGATCACCAATACTATTAATGTTAAAAATATATTCCAAGTTTGCATGATCCAATGTTTCACAAGTAACATAAGGGCTAATACTACCGTAAGGTGAATGACAATAATCAAAATGTGTTTGATTAATGAACGATTAAGTAGTGCAATTTTATAATTAATATAAATATAAACAAGACTACTAAGCACTATTGCCAACTGAATTAGTGCATGTGTTAGCGCAATTAAGACGACGGGAAGTTTCTGATATACAATCACAAAATCCACTCCCCAGATAATTATTGCGGCAATAGAATGTATATAGAAATAGATATTTGACTTCCCCATCGCTAATAGCACGGATAAGTATGGAATGACCTCGGCAAAGTCTCTTAATAATGATACCTGTAAAAAGGATTTAGAGGCTTCATATTGTGGGCCATAAAGTATTACAACGATATCCTTTGCAAAGAACAGACAAAAGAATATTAGAGGATATATTAAACTAATTGACTGAAAAACTGATTTATTATATGTTTCAAGAGCCTCTTTCATATTCCCTTCCGAATCTGCTTTAGAGAATAATGGTAGCAAAACGCTTTTTACAGAGCCTGCTATCATTCCAATGAAAGGTATGGTTATATATCCGTTTGAAAATTCTGCAAACACATCTGTCCCATAGTATCTGCTGATAAAAAAGGTGTTGGCTGAATGCAACGCCATCCCTACCAGGCTGGCACCCATCAAAGGCGTAGAATAATTGAAAACAGTTTTATACATATTGGGAATCAATTCCTTCTTAATTTCAGTGTAAGGCTTGTTCTTCAGGTACATTGCAACCAGGAAAGTTATGAAAGAGGCGATTCCCCATCCAATGATTGCCGAGCGATATGTTCCATGTAACAGGATTACCGGCAATACAATGCATAAAAACATTAAAGATTTATTAAAAACATGATAGAAAAAAATCGATTTCGTCTTTTTAAGAGCAGTATAAATGCCTTCTACACCTAAAGCAGGAATTGTGAATAAGGGAAAGGGAGAAAATATTTTCAACCCTATCGAAAGTTCCGGGTTTTTGAGTATGTCTGCTATTAGGCCGGAAGTGAGATATAGAAATATTGAAAATGCCAGGCCAATAAGGACAAAGACTCTGTTAATACTGTTAACCAAATGTTTCCCTTGTCCATGTGTCAAACGAGGAATAAAATAGGCAAAAACTCCGGGTAATCCAGCTGTAAAAACAACCTGCAATGTAGTAAAGACATATAGTATTTGCCTGTAAGTTCCATATTCCGCTTTGTTAAAATAACGAGATAATATGGCTGCACTTAATAAGGTAACAGCAAATGTGCTGAAGCTGCTTATTGATAGCCAAAGAGCCTGGTTAAAATTGCTTTGTGGGTATTTCTCTTTCACAGGAAGTCATGAACGATATTACAGGGTGGCCTGTTTATATTTTTCTTAGTGGCCCAGAATTGAATAAGACCCCTTGCTTTAAGCTAGAAAGGTCTTTCAAAAGGTTAATTCTTATCTTTAGAGTTGTCATTATGATTTAGTTTTAGAAATCTCAACTCTATTAGACTAATAGACAATAATCTTACGGCTAAACAATTTGTTATTTTTATAAATTATCATATTATACGTACCTGCAGGTAGGCCTGAAAGATCTATTTCCAGTTTTGTGCCTTCACTAAAGTGATTTGACCTGGTAAGCCTTCCTGAAGAATCATAAATCTCCACAATACAATCTGCTATATATTCCTGATCCAGTGTTATTGACACGCAGTCATCGGCCGGATTCGGATAAATTAGAAGATGGTTGCCGATTAAATCATTTATATCTGATGTTTGGGTGGTGAATGATAAAATCGGACCATATCCGGTGCCAACTGAATTGGTGGCGTAAGCCCGGTAATAGTATTTTGTGTTTGGCTCCAGGGAAGTCATGACTGTGGTGAAACTGCCGGTTCCTGTTCCGTCATTGGTGAAATTATCGGATATTGTCGGGGTTTCATTCGTGCTCCAGCATAATCCTCTTGCAGTAATATCCGCGCCTCCGTCAGAGGTAATATTTCCGCCTGCACTTGCAGATGTTTCTGAAATGTCGGTGACAGCTTCGGTAGTTACAGTTGGAACGTAGAGTATATTAACAGAAAAAGAAATCGACTTGGTATCCGTAAGCCTGAAGTGGTCTTCTGTCTGAATCATCATGGTATAATCTCCGTTCGGCAAATCCAAAGGAAGCGACCCGTCTTTGTTAAGGGCGATTTTGGTTTTACCATCATCAATCGAATACCAGGCACTCTTGAAATTATCATCGGTGATGGTGTAGCTCAGCGTCGGCTTCTCAGCCGTATAGAGTGCATCATTCACTGGCGAGGTTACTGTCAACACAGGAGGTACTATATCACGTTTCTCTATGACATGGAAAATCTCATCGAAATTAGGATTTGAAGTATAGTTTGGAGGCGTGGTGCCATAATTTGAATTAGTCAAGACTTAATCTGACAGTTAGGGATTAAACTATATTTGAATTTAGAGAAAACAAATAAATGTTTAACCCCAAAAACTGTCAGAAATGAATACAGAAGTAAAATTAATTAAA
>JAAZBN010000311.1 GCA_012513795.1 Bacteroidales bacterium
GCCATCAGGTCATTTATCAGGTACAGGAAGTTATATCTCACTGCTGCGGTGCTGCTGTTCGGACTGCCGCTGTTCTGGCTTCCGGATTCACTGCCTGTTGAAAAGATCAGGACCACTGCCACCCCTGAGCCTGAGCTGACCCGGTGGCAGGAGCTGTACAACAAGACCATGGGAAACACTAAATATGTAACTGATGTTAAGCCCATTGTAAACAAGCTTACCGGTGGTACGCTCAGGCTCTTCAGTGACCGGGTGAAGAGCAGCAATTATTATTACTTCAGGGGTTCCGACGATGTTGAGCGCACACAGCTCAGCGTAAGCATCGGCCTCAGCGAGGAGGGGCTGACGCTCGAAGACATGAATGAGGTATGCCTCGGCCTTGAGAACATGATTGCAGCCTACAGTGAGGTGGACCGTTTTACCACCAGGGTCAGTTCGCCGTCGTCAGCCTCGCTGACCGTCACATTCAAACCGGAGCATGACCGCACAATATTCCCGTTCATCCTGAAGATGAGGATAGAGGACTACATGATGGGCATCGGAAGCTATCATGTCCAGGTGTACGGGGTGGGTAAAGCCTTCAGCAACCAGGTCTACAGCGACTACCTGAGGGGCTCTTATTCAATCGTTCTGAAGGGATACAACTTTGATATTCTGAGCGGCTACGCCGAAGACCTCAAGGAGCGGCTCATCGCAAGCGCGAAGGGAAGGATAAAGGAAGTGTACGTACTGGGAGGAGAAGACCGCTGGTCAGTAAAGAAACAGTACCGCAACATTGTAACTGCTGACAGGGAGTCGGTCACGCTGGCCGGGAGCGATATGTACAGCCTGTATGAACACACCCGGAGCCTCTCGCGAAACATCCAGGATGGCGGGCAGGTCTTCATGGGAGGCTTCCTTGCCCCGATGACCCTGAGATCAGCCTATGCAGAGACATACGAGATGTGGGACATCTATAATGAGCCGATGATAACAGGAACACAGGGCATTGTGAAGCTTAAGGACCTGCTGAGCATGACCAGGGAGATATCGGATAATTCAATCAGTCGCGAGGACCAGCAGTATATCATAACTGTGACATACGATTTCATCGGGAACTATGAGCTGGCCAGGATTATCAGGGACCGTAACATTGAAGAGACGGCGGCTCTCCTGCCGCTGGGATATTCGATACGCTCCAGCTCCTACACTTATTCATGGTTCACGCAGAAGAACAACTACCCATTGCTGCTGCTTGTCATAGCCATCATCTACCTGGTCTGCGCCATCCTGCTTGAGTCGCTGCGCCAGCCGTTCATAGTGCTAGGGCTGATACCGTTCTCTTTCATCGGGGTCTTCATTACCTTTTCGCTGTTTAAGATACAGGCGGATGAGGGGGTGTTTGCAGCGATGATCCTCCTGTGCGGACTGGCTGTCAACTCGGCGCTTTACATCCTTGACGATTACAACAGGCTGAAGCGTTCCGGGAGACGCCTTCCGGCTGTGAAGATGTATCTTAAGGCCTTCAACGGGAAGATCATCCCGGTCATTCTTACGATCCTGTCTACAATTGTAGGTCTTCTGCCGTTCCTCCTCACAGGCCGGGATGAGCGGTTCTGGTTCGCGCTGGCAGCGGGAGCCATCGGCGGACTGCTTTTCAGTATGGTGGGGCTGCTTGTTTTTCAGCCGATGATGCTGAGGAGGGAACAAGTATTATTCCCGGGAACGGGAAGCACTTCTGATCATACTGACCGTTCTGGTCCGGCCGGTCTTTCAGGCGATCCGGGCAGCACAGAGCCTCAGAACTCTGATAAACCTGATAACACAGTTAGCCATGGTTAGATTCCTTGTACAGCGGCCCGTGGCCGTGATAATGAGTTTCCTCGCGGTGATTGTCCTCGGCATCGCTGCCTCGGGGAGGCTTCCCGTATCGCTGATGCCTGACATAGATATCCCTGAGATCACGGTGGCTGTATCGCGCCCTGACATCAGCTCACGCGAGATAGAGAGCAGCGTGGTGAGCGTCCTCCGCAGGAGCCTGATGCAGGTGGAGGGTGTTGATGACATCCGTTCGGAATCGCGCAACGGCAGCGCCATAATCAGGATGAAATTCGCCTTTGGCAATGATATCGACCTGGCATTCATGGAGGTCAATGAGAAGATCGATGCCGCCATGAACCTTCTTCCCCGTGATCTTGACCGCCCGAGGGTGATAAAGGCAAGCGCCACTGACATCCCTGTCTTCATGCTTAACATCACCCTGGCAGACAGAGCAGCGGACCCGGCCGCCTTCGCAGACCTGAGCGACTTCGCGGGAAATATAATCCGCAAGCGGATAGAACAGCTGCCCGAGGTGGCCATGGCAGATATCACCGGCCAGGTAAGCAGGGAGATATTTATCAGGCCAGATGAGCGCAGGATGCAGAGCCTCGGAATCACTTCCGAAGATATAATCAGCGCCGTGAGCATGAACAATGTCAATGTCAGCAGCATCATGGTCAGGGATGGCAAATATCTCTATAACCTTGAGTTCGATTCAAACCTGAAGGGTGTTGATGATATCCGCAACATATGGCTGAAGAAGGAAGGAAAGCTTCTGAAGATAAAGGATATAGCTGTTGTTGACCTGAGGATCCGGCGCGCCGCGGGCCTCTCCTACTCTGACAACAGGCAGGCGGTGGTGCTGGCAATAATAAAAGAGGCTTCTGCGAGGATGGAGAACCTTGAGGAGAAGATGGACGAGATGGTCAGCCAGTTCCGCACCGATTACCCTCAGATGGAATTTCAGATCTCGCAGGACCAGACACGTCTTCTCGATTACTCACTCATGAACCTGAGGCAGAGCCTTATTTCCGGAGGTCTGCTTGCGTTCTTCATAATGTTTTTCTTTCTCAGGGATGCCCGTTCACCACTGATAATCGGCGTCAGCATACCGACGACCCTTGTGATCAGCCTGCTATTCTTCTACCTGGTGGGGCTCTCATTAAACGTCATCTCGCTTGCCGGCCTGATCCTGGGCATCGGGATGATGATCGACAACTCAATTGTGATTATTGAGAATATCACCCAGTGGACCGACAGGGGGGAGAAGCTCATCAACGCTTGTGTGAAGGGCACCAATGAGGTAATCACGCCTCTTATCTCGTCAGTGCTGGTCACCTGTGCCGTATTCGTTCCGCTGATCTTTCTGAGCGGCACTGCCGGAGCGCTCTTCTATGACCAGGCCATTGCCATCGTCATCGGCCAGGGAGTTTCACTGCTGGTAGGGATCATGCTTCTGCCGACTGTTTATCACCTGATGTACCGTAGCGGGAAGGAGGGCGCCCTGACCCGTTTCGTGAAACGTATCAGCCTTAAGAACCTCGAGGAAAAGTATGAGGGGGGTATGAGCTTCTTCTTCAGGCACCGGAGGACGGTGATGGCTCTGTTCGGGGTGACAATCGGGGTAATGCTCCTCTTCTTCTTCACCATGAGGAAGGAGAAATTCCCGGCGATAGTTCAGGATGAGATGACGGTGATGATCGACTGGAATGAGAACATCGACCTGCAGGAGAATTCTTCACGTATACAGGCGCTTGTTGATCAATTGGGAGATAAGGCAGTGCAGACCAACAGTTTTGTGGGTGAGCAGCAGTTTATATTCACGCGCGAGTATGATCAGCCCTATTCATCGGCGAAGATATATATCAGGGCAGCGGGTTATGGAGCGGTGGATGAGATCAGGGAGTTGCTGATGGCATACCTGCCCTCGCGGTTCCCTGAGGCAGTGATGACCGTCAGGCCGCAGGAAAACATCTTTGAAAAGATCTTTGCAGCATCGGAGACGCCACTTGTTGTTGAGGTGGCGCTGGCCGCGGAGAAGGCTGTGCCGCCGGTGGAGAAGATGATGCAGATCAACGGGTTGCTGGCAGAACGGTGGCCTGAGGCAGGGATCATGGCTCCGCAACTGGAGGAGAAGATAGAGATAAGGCTTGACCCGGTGAAGATGCTGTTGTATGATATTGATCCCAATACGGTCTATCCGGCTATCAGGAGCGCCCTGAACCGCAATGAGATAGGAGAGCTGAGGTCGTCACACCAGATCCTTCCCGTTGTAATGGCAGGCAATGAGACGCCCATAGGTGAGCATATGTCAACCGGCTCCGTGCTTAACAGGCAGGGGGCGTCAGTTCCCGTCAGTGAGATATGCGATGTAAGGCGGGTGCGTTATTACAAGGCCATCATGGGTAACATGGCGTCAGAGCATGTTCCTGTTGAGATGAATGTTTCAACGAACCGTCCGGCGCAGCTGACGGCTGAGATCGAAGAGACTTTGTCAGCGGTGCCGGATCTCTCGCTCTCATTCAGCGGAACGGTGATAACGGGCCAGCGGCTCTTCCGTGAGCTGGCGCTTGTGCTGCTTGTCTCGCTGGTGCTTCTCTATTTCATTCTTGCCGCTCAGTTTGAGTCGCTCACCCAGCCGCTGATTGTTTTGCTGGAGATCCCCATTGACATTGCCGGGGCGCTATTCCTGGTATGGTTATGGGGAGGGACAATAAACATAATGACGATGATAGGTATCATAGTGATGTCAGGTGTCATCATCAACGACTCGATACTAAAGGTAGATACTATCAACAACCTCCGGAAGTCGGGTGTAGAGCTGAAGGAGGCGATATACACCGGCGGGTCGAGGAGGCTGAAGCCCATTATCATGGTTGCTATGGCGTCGTTGTTTTCGACCCTTCCGATGCTGTTCGGGTCAGGACTGGGGAACCAGTTGCAGCGTCCCATGGCACTCGCGCTGATAGGAGGCATGACCCTCGGCACCTTCGTCAGTCTCTACTTCATTCCGCTGGCGTACTGGTATATCTACAGGAAAAGGGGGGAGAGAGTATGATTAGCAATGACTGTAAGATTATTGCTGCAAGAGAAAAGAGGCAGGAGGACAAACAATAATCTTAATGTTTTCATTTGCTATCCGGTAGAGATGTATCCAAACTATAGGCAGCAATAACCGGATCATTTTCACGCAACTCAAGAGCATACAATACATTGCCTTTCCAATCGAAATCGAAGTGGATTGCCGGATATTCCAGCGACAAGATCCTTAAAGGCTTTCCTTCCCAATCGAAGCAAAAAATCTCCTTAGTGCATTGCTCTGTTAACGGAACTACTTTTCCCGGTTCCCACTTGTGGCCGATATAGCCTGCCCAGAATTCATTTTCTCCGGCAATCAACGTCCTGTATGTCAGGTAATGTGGTACAGGCCTGAGCATATATCCACCTCCCATTGATTGAGTTTCAACGGAAAATTTTAACCCTAACGGACCCTGAAACCTCCTTCTCAGCCCCACTTCCAAATCATAAATCTCGAATAGATCGGATTTCATGCATACTGCAACGAACAAGCGACCACCAGGTTTGGCATCAATGACAGACAGGAAGATATCATTATTGGCTTTGACCTCATTGTCATTGATAAACGATGGATACTCTCCAAATTTCTTTATAATCTCCCCACCACCGGTGAGCACTGAAAATCTTTTCTCATCTCCGATAGCACTTAAGCAAACAAATTTGTCGTGAGACATGGGAATCAGTCTTTGAGACTGTTTCTCTTCAATATAGAATTCATCATCAATAACAAAGTGGCGGTCATTGGTCATGGTCAGAATGATCACTTTGCTAAGTTGACCACAGAAGAGAAAGATGTCCTTATCGATCACTTTAACTCCCCACGCTACAAGCATCTCCCCCGGTCCTCTGCCACGTGGGATAAGCTCCTGAATCTTGTTATTCTTTAGGTCAAGTATTTTTATAAGTCTTGGAGCTTCCATTTCCTCAATGACCAGAAAGGAATCAGGATGAAATGTTATTGTTTTAGGTTGTCCAAGGAAAAGGTCATCAAAAAGTATCGGTCTGCCATCTCTTACGTCCATCCTGGATTTGAAGGATTCCTTACTGAAAAGGTCCTCATTTACCTTGTCACGACCACAGGATAGAAATATGCAGAATAAAACTGCAGATAATCCCAGTTTAGTTATTTCGCTTTTCACTTATCTGAAGCAAAACTGAATGCTAGAAGGTCGATACGCTGGCCGGCATACTCAATTTAGTATTATCAAGGCCATAATTTGTCATGACAAATTATTGTGTAGGTGCCATTTGAATCGCCTGCAAGCAACATGCAATTGTTGTTCGGGCTTACTATACACCACGTGTTACATAGTTCACCAGCATCAATAGCCTTTACAGCCATTAATTGCTTTAGCGCCATAATTGATACAAGCGCGATAAAAATGATTCCAAGAAATACTCTTTTCTTCATGACTTCTTAATTTGTTAATTATCCCA
>JAAZBN010000312.1 GCA_012513795.1 Bacteroidales bacterium
CATTATGAATCAATCAGTGAGGCGAAAGGGTATTCGTATCACCTGATATCTCCACGGAGCTGTTCCTTCCTTTGCCGCTGAAGATAACCCGGTCCGTGGCTGTCTCTTCAAGGGTCAGGCTGATGACAGAGGTCATGCTCTCTTCAATACGTCCGCCCATCATTCCTTTTATCGGCGAGGCAAGTGGTGTAGCCGTGTCACAGGGGGCCTCAATATGCAATTGATGACTTCTGTTCCTGAATTCAATCTGAATGCCTGTCGTATCAGCTTCAAGGAAGACCAGCCTTCCGCCACCATACTCTGTGAACCTGTAGAGATGGTTCTCATGCAGAAGTCCGCAGATGAACCCTGTGAAATTGCCTGTCAGCCATGGAATTCTTGCGACTGAGGCCTTGAATGATGTGCCCGGAGTGGTGAAGTGGTTTGACTGCATCCAGACATAGGCTGACGGGAATGAGTGGCCCCAGTCTTTTTCAATATATCCACGGCCACCGGTAAAGTCGGTCAGCACGCCATTGATCTCCAGTGATCCGATGATTGAGTGATCCATGCTGACGATTCCATGGTTACACTCCATGAAAGGAGCAAAGGTATAGGGTCCCATTATTCCCGGAGCGTACCATTTGCCGGGCCATTCACTGAGGCCTGAAAACGTCAGTTCTCCTTTCACGCCGGGAAGGTCGAGTTTCATGCTCCCGGAGGAAAAGACGCTGTTCCCCACAGTCACCGTGAACTCTCTTTCAGATGGAATAAAGACAGAGGCATCAAACGGAATAAACACAGATGTCTTCTTTTTACCGTCGAGGATCTGGACAAATGCCTGCTTTTCTCCTTTTACATTCATGGATATTCCCGGGATAAAGGCAAAGGCAGCAGTCTCAGGTTCATTAACCACTTTGAAGTACCAACCTTCGAAGTATTTCCGTGAGTTACCCCATCCCTGGTACATCGAGGGATTGAAGAGAGACCTGATTTTTGTGATGAAGTTCATGGCGGCAGGGTAGCTGTCCCGGCTAAAGATAAGCAAATTGAGACTTGATGCAATTATATCTTCAGGGTGCACAATGGTTCAGCGGTCGTTTATATCCGGATCACCGGATCAGCTTTTGCAGGCCTGCTCTCAGACCACCCGCCCCAGTCCTGAGGAATAGGTATCCAGGGCACGCTGACGAGCAGTGGCATGGTCAACCACAGGGCCGGGATAGGATGGGCTGTCAATCTCGGGCACCCACCTGCGCACATAAACCAGTTCAGGGTCATACCTGCGGGTTTGTTCAGCCGGGTTGAAGATCCTGAAGTAAGGAGCTGCATCGCATCCGGTTCCTGCTGCCCACTGCCAGTTGCCGTTGTTGGAAGAGAGCTCGTAGTCAAGCAGCTTTGCCGCGAAGTAGGCCTCACCCCAACGCCAGTCGATAAGCAGGTGTTTGGCCAGGAAGCTTGCGGTGATCATCCGCACCCGGTTGTGCATGAAACCTGTGGCGTTGAGCTCGCGCATGCCGGCATCCACTATAGGGTACCCGGTCATGCCGTCACACCAGCGGGCGAACTCCTCCTCATTGTTGCGCCACAGAATGGCATCATATTTTGACCTGAAGGCGTTGTCAGTAACATGCGGGAAGTGCCAGAGGATACACATGAAAAACTCTCTCCATATGAGCTCGTTAAGCCATGTCTCATTGAGGTCCAGAGCGGTTCTGACCAGCCCCCGGATACTCACAGTTCCGAACCGGAGGTGCACACCCAGTCGGGTGGTGCCTTCCAGAGAGGGTATGTCGCGGTTGAGGTGGTAATTCCGGATGATGTCAGTGTTTATTACAGGCACCGGTGAGATAGTGGTGATGTCACTGAACCCGATCTCCTCCGGCCGGGGAATAACAGCAGGCGGCATTTTTATGAACCTGTCGGTAAATTTTTCCGGGACGGAAGCTTCTGTTGCCTGAGGGGTGAGCTGTTTCTTCCATACCCGTGAATAGGGGGTAAATACCGTATAGGGTGTACCGTCTGATTTGGTCACATCATTCTTTTCAAAAATCACCTGGTCTTTGAGGGAGTGAAACGGTATCCCGGTGGCCTTCAGAAGGAGCGAAACCTTATTATCCCGCAGAGTGGCATATGGTTCATAGTCGCGGTTGGCGAAAACCGCTTTTACATCATATTCACCAAGGATCTTGCGGAAGGCTGCTTCAGGAGTGCCGTGAAGAATCCTCAGTGATGACCCGGCAGCTATCAGCTTCTTATTCAGTTCCCCCAGTGCAGCCATTATGAATGCTACTCTCCGGTCAGCCTTTTCTTCAAGCCGGTCAAGGATTTCCGTGTCAAAAATGAATACCGGCAGTACCGGGTGACCCGACTTCAATGCATGATAAAGGCCGGTATTGTCCTCCAGGCGGAGATCACGCCTGAACCAGAAGAGTGTTATGGCATCCCTCTGTGACATCGTGTTCTCAGCCGCTTAGTCTCTCATCGTGCGACCTGCGCAGTCTCCTGCGGACCCTGGTGAAGATGAAGATCA
>JAAZBN010000313.1 GCA_012513795.1 Bacteroidales bacterium
AATGACTGGGCCATTGCTCCTGTGCAGAACAGGAGGGCTGCGAAGCCTGCCAGAATTCTTCTGTTCATGGTTGTATCTTCTGTTGTTAGTTAATCTTAAGAATGATAGGGTTGAGGTCCCTGGTTCTACCGTCGGGTCCTACTGCCTTGATCTTTTCTATTATCAGTTTTTGTCCGGCGCGCAGGTTGCCTATCAGCCCCTTCTGCTTGTCGGTAAGTCTGTTGCTGTTTGACTCGGCCGTGATCTCATAGCCCTTGTCATTGACTGAGACGGTGAAGCCGGTGACGGTATAGGTGAGGTCAAACTCGAAATTCTCGAGCACGGCTGTTACCACCTGCTGTGCGGCGGCCACGCTGCGGAGCACATTTCCTTCCTTCATGTTTGCGAACCGGGCTTCGGGGTCAGGCAGTCGCCTTACCCTGAACTCCACCGGCGGGAAGGTCTGTACCTTGCCGTTGATGTTGGCCGAGACAATGATCTGTGCATTCTGGCCCACGGTACGGGGCTGGGCAACGTATTCACCGCGATAGTTTTTGTATTTGCCTCTCTTTATGTCACCGTTGGTCATGCGGACGGTAAGCTTGTCTGATCCCACGCCAGGCACAGATATGTCAAGAGGGTTCTGTATGCCCTGGTAGAGGACGTTCATGGCTGTAGGAGAGACAACAACGTTAGGCATGCCCACCGAGTATCTGGAATCAAAGGCATAGCTGCGCATGGTGCCATCGGGAGCTTTCATCTTGATTACTCCGCCCCAGGACTTTTCACCTATGGAGCCGGGTCTTACCCTGTAGACACCAACGCCTGACTCATCAACGGGCAGCTGTGTGGCCTGCGGGCCCGGCTCGTATGATACTGAACCGTCAGCGTTTGTGGTTGAAGTATAGGGACCAACGAAGATCTCCATGTCCTGGGTTGTGTCAGTGGCTGCAACGAATACACGGGCCTCGTACTCATTACCCTGCATGATATAGGTTGAGTTGGGAATAACAGTGGGAATGATCTTGTTGAACCTGAATGATCCGGCATCGATCTGGGTGAAGAGGAAGTTAAGCACGTCAGTCTCCGCGTTCCTGACGTCTACCTGCATCTTTGAGAGGATGGTGATCACAGCAACAAGCGGCAGGGTCTGGAAGTTGGCATTTACCCAGTTTTCCTTCCCGGTACCTTCAAGGTTCTCCGGATCGTCGGTATTGAGTATGTCAAGTATTGATTTCTCGGCGGAAAGATCCTTGCCTTCAAGAGTCTCAACAAGGAAAGAGCGGTAATCTTCCATAAGGGCCTTAAGATGATTTCCCTTGCCAGCCTGGTTTGCTCCTACAAGTATCTCAGAGGGAACATTGTTCTCATCTATCTTCTTTACCTTGGTGACATCTATCTGGTTATCAGGAAGCAGTGCTTCTGACTCCGGGCCTTCTGCCGTGGTTATGATTTCAATCTTGAGATCCTGAATAAAGTTGAAAACCTCATCGGCACGTGCCTTTACCTCGTAGGCTTTAGCTTTCCATTCTCCTGCTTTCTCGGGATTCTCTGCCGCTGCCACATCAAAAGCTGCATAGGTTATATCATTCTTTTTGATATAGTTCGCGGTGGTTTTGGTCAGGCTCAGATCAACTTTCTTGAAAGCCTCAACCGCCTCCTTTGAAACGTTAAGAGCAAGCATCGCTGTCAGGATGAGGTACATCATCCCGATCATCTTTTGCCGCGGGGTTTCTTTTCCCTTAGCCATTTGCGGATAGTTTA
>JAAZBN010000314.1 GCA_012513795.1 Bacteroidales bacterium
GCAGCCTATCTTGATGATGCCACAACCGTTGAGGCAGACGCTGTAATGAAAGGCACCGGCATCACCCCTATCGTCTCTGTAAACTTTGCACCGGTGGGTGACCTTATAAATATTGGCCTTAAATATGAATTCAAGACGAAGATGAATCTCACCACCACCGTGAACGACGGCAAGGACGCTGAGGGCATGTTCATCCAGGACTCAACAGCAATTGCTGACATGCCTGCCATGCTTGCACTCGGTGTTGACGTCAGGCCTTCAAACAGGTTCCTCGTCTCCGGCAGCTTCAACTACTACTTTGACAAGGGCATTGACTATGACGGACAGGATGATGTTGACATCAATAAGATTGACAAGAACTTCATTGAGGCAGCCCTGGGTATCCAGGTAGGCCTGACAGACAACCTCTTCGTCAGTGCCGGATGGCTCACCACAATGACCGGTGTCAATGAGAACTATCTGAGCGACCTGAAATACAGCCTTAACACCAACACCTTCGGCGGCGGTCTGGGCATCAAGGTCAATGATATGATGGATATCAACCTGGGAGGTTCATACACCCTCTACCAGGAAGGTTCAAAAACATATTCCGGCGCTGCAGGACAGGCATCAGATATTTATAACAAGAATACCTGGACAGCAGCCATCGGGCTCGATTTCCATTTTTAAACTAACTAACCTGTAAAAAAAGAGAAGAGCCTCACCCGGGGCTCTTCTTTTTTTTGCCATACCCCTGCCTGACGCTCAGTGTCAGTCAGATGGCAAAAATTATTTTTTCCGCATCAGCGAAGTCTCAGAATTCAACCCCCTGCCGCTTCAAGTTATCAAGGTAATACTTAAGGTCAGGAGTGTCAGCCGTCATCATCCTGTTGTACCACTGCCTCGCCGTCTCATTCCTGCCCATGCTGCGGTCAAGCATGATCAGTGCGGAGTACACCGAGCCTTCAATGCCAATATTGAGACTGTCCGTCTCATTGATTATCTGCTCATAGATACGGTAGGCTGCCATCTCATTCCCGGAACCTGCCAGCGAGAAAGCCTCGTTGAGACTGCTGTTCAATCCCGGGTCAGTAACAATACCCCTGAAGGAGAGACATCCTCCCATGCACTCCTCGATGATTGAAAACCAGGGCAGCACCCCTGTGGGCGGAAAGGTCAGTGAGAAGGAGGCCTTCTCCCCCGGTCGCTTGAACTTGTGCGTTGAGGGGCAGTATGGCAGTCCCTTCAGGGCAGTGAGCTTCAGCTTCACCCCGTCAGACCTCACCAGGAAAGTGTTCCTGTCAATACAGAACCACGCATTATTAACATCACTCTGAATTGTCAGCCACACAACGGTGGCATCGGGGTTGAAATCTACCCGTATGATCTCGGCAGTCAGGGGTGATTTAAGTCCGTAGTTGGGACTCTCAACGCTCTGCCCGTTTGCAGCAAGAGTCATTGCCACAACTATAAATACCAGTAATGATTTCTTCATAACATTTCCCGAACTTGCAATTATCATACCGCAAAGTTAATGATTTGCACCAACTGACTTTTTCAGTCTTTATACTCCCTGCGGCTAAAGAGCAGATATGTATGTTTGTAACAACTTTGTCACATTTGTGTAATCTGATTGTAACAAAAGTGAAAGATTTTTGCATTGTCAAACCTTCAATTAGTCAATTAAATGAAAATGAAGATTTTACCTGCTGTGGTCGCCATCCTGACGCTTATGACAGCACCTTCCGCAGCACAGGAAAATAATGAATTCAAGCCTTCCGGTAAATTTTTCGGTTTACTGTTTGCCAACTACCACACTTCTTTTTCCGGAGGCGACAATGTCTCGGCATTTGAGGTGACCCGTTCTTACTTCGGCTATGATTTCAGTTTTTCAAAAGAGATCTCAAGTCGGGTGATGTATGACGGAACCACGGAAGTCATTAACGGGAAAACAATCTACTCAGGTTACCTCCGCAACGCATACCTGCAGTATGACAACGGCAGGTTCCTGGTAAGGGGCGGTCTGATTGGCATGGAACAGATCTCCATGATGGAAAAGATATGGAGCTACAGGTTTATCACCAAACCCCCTATTGATTACTCAGGGATGATAATGCCTGCTGATCTGGGGTTGATGACTAAGTTCCCGGCGGGTGAGATGGTGACCTTTGACCTGGCCGTCACCAACGGGCGGGGTTTCAAGGACGTGACTCCCAACGGAACCTACAGGCTCTCGGCAGGATTCACCTTGATCCCTGCTGACAACATGCTCATCAGGGGCTTCTATGACATGATGGGCCCTGCGGGCCGGATGCAGCGCACCGCCAGTATTGTTGCAGCATGGACCGGCCAGCGGTTCAACGCCGGAGCCGAGTACTTAAGACAGGACAACGCTTCGATGTTTGAAGGGCAGGACTACTCAGGCATTAGTCTCTTTGCCAGTGTGCCCGTTGCAGAGAAGGTGAAGTTGTTCGCACGATGGGACCGCATAATGTCAGCCACCATGGAAGGCGCTGAAGATCCCTGGAACAACAGGGATGGATCTTATATTTTTACCGGCATCGACATCTCTCCTGTCAAAAATGTCAGGATTTCACCTAACTTCACAGGGTATCTTCCAGCCGGCAGCGGCTCAGACAATATCAGCACCATTGGCCTCAACATTATGGCAAAATTCTGACAGAACAATTTATACCAATACAGAAATGAAGAACAGTATCATTATTCTAATGGCAGTGCTTGCGCTGGCAGCCTCATCATGCGGCGGCAGCGGATCAACCACAGGCAGGCAGAAAGAGGTAACCCTCTCCGCTGCAGGGGCAACCTTTCCCCAGCCCTTCTACAACCTCGCCTTCAAAAAGTACAATGAAGCGGGCGGTCCCCTGATCAGCTACGGAGGCATAGGCTCCGGCGGAGGCATAAAGAGTCTCCGTGACCAGATTGTTGACTTTGCAGCCACCGATGCATATCTCTCTGACGAAGAGCTGGCTGAGATGCCCGGCGAGGTGGTGCACATCCCAACCTGCATAGGAGCCGTGGTAATAGCCTTTAATATACCTGGCGTGACTGAGCTGAAGCTCACCCCCGAACTCCTTGAAGGCATTTTCCTGGGTAACATCAAAATGTGGAACGACGCGCAAATCCTTGCGGTCAACCCCGGGCTGGTCATCCCTGATATGGAGATCACCGTGGTATACCGTTCTGACGGCAGCGGCACCACCTACATCTTCAGTGATTACATGACGAAGGTCAGCAGCCTCTGGAATGAGCAGCTGGGGACCGGTAAGGCCCTTAACTGGCCATCAGGCATTGGCGCCAAAGGCAATCCCGGCGTAGCCGGCACCATCAAGCAGAGTGAAGGATCAATAGGTTATCTCGGATTTGAATATGCCTTTGCGCAGCAGATACCAATGGCGCGGATAATGAACAGCTCCGGGTTCTTTATTGAGCCCACTCTTGACTCGTTCACTGCCGCCGCCGCTGCCGAGATACCGTCAGACACGAGGGTGATGATCACCAACTCGCCCAATCCGTCAGCCTATCCCATCACCAGCTTTACATGGATAATCATGTACAGGGAGCTGGCCTACGGCAGGCACAGCCGCGATGCCGCCGAGGCAGCGGTCAGCACTGTCAAATGGCTCACCGGTGAGGAGGCACAGGCTATAGCTACCAGCGTGCATTATGCCGCCCTACCGCAGAATGCTGCCCTCCAGGCCGCCGAGCTGCTGAAGGGGATAACCTATGAGGGCCAACCGGTTCTGAAATAAACTGATGTCAGGAGACAGGATAACAAAGGGCCTGCTTTTCCTCTCTTCACTGACGATACTGCTCCTCAGTGCCGGGATAGTTGTCTCTCTTCTGGGAGGTGCCCTCCCGGCATTCAGGGAGTTTGGCCTCAGGTTTATCATCTCTCCGGCGTGGAACCCCACTGCAGGCAGCGAGGAGTACGGTGCCATGTCATTCATCGCCGGAACAGTCATAACATCAATACTGGCACTGATCATATGCATCCCCATGGCTTTCTCCACCTCGCTCTTCATAGCCGAGTATTTCAGGGGAACACGCACCTCCGGCATCCTTCGCAGCCTGGTTGACCTGCTGGCCGGGATACCTTCCATTGTCTACGGTTTCTGGGGTTTCTATGCGCTGCGCCCGCTGCTGGTAGCCACAGGACTCACAGACCAGGGCTTTGGCGTCTTCACTGCCTCACTGGTGCTCGCCATTATGATTGTTCCCTATGCCACTTCGCTCAGCGCTGAGATCATCTCAATGGTCCCCGCCGAGCTGAAGGAAGCTGCATACTCCCTTGGCGCCACACGGCGCGAAGTGATCTTCAGCGTGGTCATCCCCTCCGCCCGTTCGGGCATCATCGCCAGCTTCATCCTGGCACTGGGAAGAGCCCTGGGAGAGACGATGGCCGTCACTATGCTCATCGGTAATGCCAACGTTATTCCCAAAGGACTCTTCGCCCCCGGCAACACGATGGCTTCAGTCATCGCCAACCAGTTCGGGGAAGCATCAGGACTGAAGATGAGCGCGCTGATAGCGGTAGGCCTGCTGCTGTTCCTTATAACAGCGCTGGTCAACTACCTGGGTAAACTGATCATTAAACGCTTTGCTTGACATCCGGACAATCATGGAACTAACTGACAACATAAGGAGACGCAGCCGTACCAACAACAGGTTCAGGTACCTGGTCATTGCCGGATCAGTCATTACCATTATTCCCATCTTCCTGATAGTGGGCAACCTGGCTGTCAAAGGGTACCGCC
>JAAZBN010000315.1 GCA_012513795.1 Bacteroidales bacterium
AGCCACTGCTGTGCTCTCTGCTCAGACTACCCTGACCATTGAGGGGAAGACATACACGAATTCGGATGATACATGGTACGGGGTAAATATTGCCCGGTCACAACCGACAACCCTTATCTTCAGGAACAATTCCATAACCTCCATAAACCGTTATGGCTACCTTCTATCAGCCGGTGATGAGGTTCCCGGAGCATATAATAATAACCTCGACGGTGCGGTCATCTCGGGAAATATGCTTACCTGGAACGGAACGCCGGAGATCGGGATCATTCCTCACGGGATCTTTACAGGATATAACATCAATGTCAAGGTACGGCACAATTATCTGAACAAGGTACCCATGGCCATTATCCGGAAGTCAAACGGGATGACAGATGTTTCAGGTGCTGTATCATATAATATTGTAAAGAATCCGGGGACAGGAGTGGTAGTCAAGGGCATGAACGGTGTCAGGATATATAATAACACCTTCTACAGTTCACTTACTACCGCTCAAACCAACAGGCCTTTTATTGATATCTATGAAAACCCAAGCGTGACGCCGGCAGGATCAGCAAAAGGCACCAAAATTTACAACAACATATTTTATACAAAAAACACTATCAGGAATATCAGAATAACAGAAGCTTGTCTTTCCGGTTTTGAATGTGATTACAATATTTATTACTGTGAATCAGGTACCCCGATCTTTTCGGTGGATGGCTCAGTGAAGACCTTTGCTGAATGGCAGGCATTGGGATATGATACTCACTCTAAAGTGATAAATCCGAATTTCAAGGACTTCGTAAGTTTTGTTCCTGCTGCGCGGCTTGATTATGGCACTGACCTTGGTTCAGAATTTGCTACAGGATTAGCTGTTGATGCAAAATGGGGCACCACTAGTCCTGCAACTGCTACACAGAATGGCAAATGGCAGGTGGGTGCTATTATTTATAAGGAGGTGGTCACAACCGCTCCGGTTCCGGTTTACTCGGGCTCAGTCATCAATAATGACACTCCCGCACGGCTCGAAATGGCATACAGTCTGACTCTTGCAACCATAGTGCCCGCTACATCATCGTTCAGCGTTACAGTGAATGGTTCATCCAGGAGCGTCAGCGCTGTTTCAGTTTCCGGCACGAAAGTCCTTCTTACTTTATCATCCCCGGTTTCCCATGGCGACAAGGTAACAGTAGCCTATACCAGGCCTTCAACCAATCCCCTGCAGACCTCCTCGGGAGGACAGGCCGCATCATTCACCGCGCAGAATGTGACTAATTATGTCACCGCACCTGTGCCGGTGCATGTCAGTTCAGTAGTGGAAAATGCATCACCCTCGTCCCTGGTAATGACATATAACCTGACCCTGGCCAATATTGTACCTGCCGCCTCGGCTTTTTCTGTAAGAGTTAACTCAACCGTCAGTACAGTCAGTTCGGTTGCCGTCTCAGGCACTAAGGTGACACTTACACTGGCAAGCCCGGTTGTGCATGGCGATGCTATAACCGTGGCCTACACAAAACCCTCTGCCAACCCGTTGCAGACCTCCTCGGGAGGGCAGGCTGAATCATTTTCAGCAAAGACAGTGACCAACAACCTGGCTGCCCCGGCTAATTCACCACCCCTGATAAACATCTCCTCTCCCACTAAAAGTACGACATTCATTGCCCCTGCAACCATTACTATCGATGCATCCGCGTCAGATACTGACGGGACAGTTGTCAAGGTGGAGTTTTACAACGGCACGGCAAAGCTTGGAGACCTGACATCAGCGCCATGGTCCTATACCTGGAAAGAGGTTGAGGAGGGCTCCTACACAATAACAGCAGCAGCTACTGACAATTCAGGGTCCAGGACAGTCTCTTCAGCCGTAACGGTTGTTGTTGAGAAAGCTGCCCCGGCAGCTAACCTGGCTCCATCAGTTGCCATCGCTACTCCACTGAATAATGTATCATTCGAAGCCCCGGCAACAGTTACACTGACTACTGATGCCACAGACCCTGACGGTTCGATTACCAAAGTTGAATATCTGGCCGGTGGAGTAAAGATCGGGGAGAGCTTTGTGCCCCCTTTTACATTTACTTTTCAGTGCGACACGGCTGGCATATTCGAGATAACCGCAGTTGCCTGGGACAACCTGAATGCGACATCCACTTCAGCCCCTGTGACAATCTCTTTCAGTTTAAGGCGCGAATTCCCTGATCTGGCCAATCTGTACCCATCGCCAAATAATGGTGTCTTTACAATTGAGTTTAATCCCCTCCCCGAAACCTTGAACGATAACAGGCTTACTATTCTCAGCCTTACCGGCAAGACAGTATTCACATGTCAGATTTCGGATGAGGAGACATACAAGTACATTGACATCTCGGATGCGGTCCCCGGCATCTATATCATGCAAATTACCGGCGGGAACAGGGTCCTTACAGCCAGGAGGTTCATTAAGTATTAGCCACCTGCAATCTTTAAGGTCATTAACATCAGGCCTCTTTTCCTTTCATCTGAAAGCTTCGGTTCGACTACAGTTTTTGCATTTTGGTCAAAAACACTTTTGCATCGCATAATATTGGCCCCTTATTTGCGTCATAAAACTGTCTTTGATCAACTACTTTTTTCTTCAGATACTTATTGAGTAAATAAT
>JAAZBN010000316.1 GCA_012513795.1 Bacteroidales bacterium
CAAGGTCCATCTGCCGGATGAACCTCACCTCCAGTCCCTCCTTCACGCAGTATTCAGCCACAGACCTGGCCTCCTCCTCGCCGGGAGAATTCTTGATGACACAATTGATCTTCACAGGTCGTAATCCCGCTCGCTGTGCCGCTTCTATGCCTTTCAGCACAGCATGCACATCGCCACCGCGGGTAACATACCTGTACTTCTCCGGGTCAAGGGTGTCAAGGCTCACGTTAACCCTCATCAGTCCGGCCTCCGCCAGCTCATAAGCATAATCTGCCAGGAAGATGCCGTTGGTGGTCATTGAAAGATCAGTGATCCCTTCTATCTCCGAAATCATCCGCACCAGTGCGGTCACATTCTTTCGTACAAGCGGCTCGCCGCCGGTGATACGCACCTTGTTAATGCCGGCGGCAACTGCCACCCGGGTAAAGCCGGTTATCTCATCATAGGTCAGTATATCCTCATGCCTGATGAGCTTTACTCCCTCTTCAGGCATGCAGTAGCGGCACCGCAGGTTACACCTGTCTGTGACTGAGATCCGCAGGTATGTTATATGTCTGTTAAATCTGTCTAACACTTACCATCTCTCCTTTCTGTATCCAGCTCTGTCCGCGTGGAATGGTTATTATTCCCCATGCATCAGACAGTGCCGAGATATGTGCCGAGCCGTGATATTCCAGCGGCATGGCCTCGCCTGCTGTCGTTAAAGTGCAAGGTATCCATGACAGCCGTTCTGCCCTCTTGCGAGAGTAGTCACGTGCCAGTGGCAGCTGCAGGATCATCTCCCGGCCGGTCACTCCCGTCATCTTATCGAGGAAGGCTCTCACCATTATCTCGAACTGCACCAGGGTGGAGACAGGGTTGCCCGGCAGGCCGAAGAGGGCCTTTTTCTCCCCGGTACAAAAGGTCAGGGGCTTGCCGGGCTGCATGGCCACCTGGTCAAAGTGCATTGTCAGTCCCAGTGAGCGTATCACCCGTGGCACCAGGTCGAAATCGCCGAACGATACACCCCCTGAGATAATCACCACATCATTCTCTTCAAGCGCCTTTTGCACCAGGGAGCTGATATGCTCCTCCTCATCACGGGCTATGCCGTAGTAGGTGCCAGTGGCTTCCGCCCTCGCTATCTGTGCCATGAGCTGCAGGGCGTTGCTGTTGCGTATCTGGGCCCCTGCCGGCACGATGTCGGGCTCCACCAGCTCATTGCCCGTGCTGATGACACCCAGCCTGGGCCGGCAGCTGACGGTGACCATGGTTGTGCCGACAGCAGACATGACAGCTATATCCTGGGGTTTGATGTAACGGCCGGGCTTCAGCACTGTCTGACCATTCATATAATCCTCCCCCACCCTGGCGAAATTATCGTTTCCGGGTCTGCCGGTAAAGCGCACACGGCCATCAGGGAGTTCTTCCGCATCCTCAAGCATGAACACATAATCAGCTCCGGCAGGAAGAGCAGCGCCGGTCATTATGCGTGAGCAGGTGCCCGGCGTAACCTCCTTAACGGGCATGGAGCCGGCAGCGATTGTCTCAATAACCGTAAGCTCATGCCCCAGCTCCTCATGACGGCATGCATAGCCGTCAACAGCGCTCTTGTTCCACGGCGGCATGTCCATATCGCTCCGCACGGGCTCGGCCAGGGCACGCCCTGCCGCATCTGCCACTGCCACCTTCTCTTTTCCCAGACGGAAATAATTTTCCGTCACTATCTTAAATGCTTCTTCAAATGTTATCATCATCTCAATATTCCTTTTTTTCTTCTCCGTTCCCAACAAGCCTGAGTGACTCGGGCCGGAATGATACAATCACCGGCTCACCTGTAACAAATTTCCGTGCTTCCATCTCACGGTGAGTGATGTCAGCATAGAACCGGTCACCTCCGTTGACGGTAATTTCATACCCTGATGGTGACGGCACAATGTCTTCGATGACGCCGTGGATATTGTTTATCTGTACACCTGCTGCCCCCTGCCTGGTGACCAGCACCTCCCCGGCAGCCAGTATCATCAGCCCGGAGGAGGGATAGTCGCCCTTCGCCAGCCTGAACCTGGTCCTGTTATCAGTGATGCATGACCAACTGTTATATGATTTGACAAAGGTTACCCTGAAGAAATTCTTTATGCCTGCGTAGCGTGCCACGAACCTGTTTACCGGGTGATTGAAGACCTCTGCCGGCGTTCCGTCCTGTATTATACGGCCGTTGTGCATCACTCCTACCCGGCTTGCCAGGCTGACCGCCTCTCCAAAGTCATGGGTTACATGCACTATGGTCTGGCCATTTCGGTTGAGGCGGCGGAGCATGCGCCTTATGCTGTCCTTAAGGCTGGCGTCAACAGAAGCCATCGGCTCATCAAGAAGCAGTATCTTCGGATCAGTCACCAGCGTACGGGCCAGGGCCACTCTCTGTTTCTCCCCCCCGGAAAGGTTGCCCGGCTTGCGAAGAAGGAGATCGGTGATATTCATCTCCTCCGCTGCGCGTTGTACCCTGTCAATCCTCTCCCTGAGTGGCATATCCCTGAGCTTAAGGGGATACATTATGTTGTCCTTTACCGTATAATGCGGGAACAGCGCAAGATCCTGGAAGACAAGTCCTATACCACGGTCCTGCACTCTCTTGCGGGTTATATCTTCGCCTTCGAGGAATATGCTGCCCTTATCCGGGTGCGTCAGACCACATATGAGCTCCAGGAGCTGTGTCTTACCTGCCCCGGAGCGGCCCAACAGAACATAGTATTCGCCCCGCGCCACCTCCAGAGATATCTCCCTCAGGCAGAATGAGTCAAATCTCTTGCATAGCTGTTCAGTCCGTAACATCATCCTCCCTCCTGAAGATTTCCCGCCGTTCTGTTGCAAGCACCCTGAAGAGTACAAAGAAGAAGAGTGCGACGAGAATAAATAATATCGATGCCGGCCTGGCAGCGCTGAGGCCGTAGGTATTGAACCGGTCATAGATAAGCACGG
>JAAZBN010000044.1 GCA_012513795.1 Bacteroidales bacterium
CCCAAATGATATAGACTCCCTTGAGTGTCCCTACCGGCACGTTGAGCAGTCCCAGCGCTGCCATCACCAGGGTCAGTATCCTGGCCCACGGCTTGCAGTAGAACAGGCCTATTCCGCCTGCTATCATTGCTCCGCCGAAGAGCAGAAACAGGGTAATCAGCGGGGTCCCTATGAAGCCCAGAACCTTGATTGCAGTGGGGTCATCAACAAACTGGTCAACGAACCCGAATGCGATTGCAATAGCAAGTGCAGCAATCACCAGGATTGATCCAAAGACTATCTGCAGAATGCCTGCAATATTGACGTGCTTCTTCATCCTGTTCTCTTCAGCGGTCACCACTGTGGGTGATGCGGTATTCTCTTCCATTGTATGACTGATTTAAGGTTTTACGTGGTTCATAATAATGACACTAATTTATGAAAAATGCTGCATGTCAGTAATAATACTATTTATTTAACTTTGCCGTTGTTTTATAAAAGTACCCATGAAGAGATTACTGTACGCTGCCGCTCTTATTCTGATCACATGGTCATTTACCTCATGCGAGCTGCTTGATGACGGTTGTCAGATCTGCCAGACGGTAACCTATGAGAATGACAATCCCATTGCCTGGGGAACTGAAGCTGAATATTGTGGCCAGGAACTGCTTGCAATAAAGGCCATCCCTCCCTCAACAGTAGGCGGAACCACCACCCGGTGGGAGTGTTACTGATCATCATCACATGCTCATTACCTGAGCTTTACATGCCTATTCATATCCTGTTAAAAAGTTGTTGTTAATAAGTTGTTACCAAAGTTGAAATTTGCGGGGGAAATGTTTAATCTTGTTTCTTCCCGCCGGATATTTTTGCTCTGAGTTCGGAAAACTTAACCCCGGGTTCACTTTATATACGATGCTTAACATAACAGGCAAGAGGATAGCAATCGTTGAAGACGATGCTGCATCACTGAAGTATTACGAGACCCTTCTTAAAGAGACCGGAGCAGAAATATCAGCCTTCGGTAACGGGAAGGAGTTTGTGGATGCCATCACCGTGGGCAGGGCTCACTTTGATCTTGTTTTCATGGATTTCCTCGTTCCCCTGATCAATGGCATTGAGTGTACAAGGGCATTCCGCCAGGTCAACCGCTCGGCGCCGGTCATACTCATCACTGCATATTACTCCGAACAGACAAAGAATGAGGCTTATATAGCAGGATGTACAGAGTATAACCTTAAGCCGGTCTTTCCCGACAAGATCCACATGATCCTTGAGAAATATCTCTCTCCCAGACCTGCATACCAGGTGTACGATTGATGTCCAGTCGGCAGCCGGCAGTCGGCAGCCGGCAGTAAAAATCTCAGATCAGTAATATATAATGGTTTCTGAAGACAGCCTTCAGCTTGCCATTCTTGCCTCTTGCCTAATGCCTCTTGCCTCAGCACCAGCCTCTTGCCTCTTGCCTAATGCCTGATTTTACCTCTGATACACATTGACATACCTGGTATATAGTTCGTTGTATCCGACATTGATCTCCTCGGCGAGGTCTGTCTCACCGTTTTCATAACAAACACGTATGGCCTGCATCATCATCTGAAGACCGTTGGCTATCTCGGCCTCAGCATACATGTAGACCGAAGGCTTCTGATCAAGCAGGTAGCCTGTCCGTTCTTCATAGTATGAAGCGTAGTCTGAAGCCAGCTCCATGGCCTTCTCCCTTTGGCCGGAAGCAAAGCATGCCGAGATAATATCACCAAAGTAGAAATCATATCCCATTTTTGATGCCGGGAAGAGTTCAATACACCTGTTAATCACCTCTGCGGCCCTGGCAGTGTCTCCTTCAGCAGCCAGCTCCCTGGCCAGCTTTGCATAGTTCAGACGTGCCCTGACAACCGTGAGAGTGCGATTATGATAGTAATCGAGGTAGACCTCCGGATCTGAAGATCCGGTCCAGGTGAACCTGTTCATCATATTCTCATAGAGTATGCCGGTATCTATCTGCCCATATTCAAACCACCCGTTGTTTACTCCCTTAATGGGCACCAGGCGATAGGCCAGACCTTCAAGCTGGAAGTACTCCTCCAGGCCGAGGGCGTCCTCATGTTGTCCGGTCACGAAATAGACCGGGCGGTCCCAGTCATTGTGGGCCAGGATATCAAGTACCATCAGCTGGTTCTTCATTAACCATGAGCCTTTGAGATTTATTTCTATATACGGTACTATCTTATCGGCATCCTCAGGTCTGACGGTGCCGTTGGACACCACCTTGGCCGAGTCAACAGGTATGCGTATGGTACGCGTGGGTATGTACCACAGGTCATCGCCATAGATCTTCAGCTTTGCGAGGTCGCTGCCACTGTTGATGAACTCCATCACCTCCCTGGCGGTGGCGGGTCCTTTTACTTTTTCCAGGACCGCCACCTGGTTGTTGACCCCGTCATAATAGAGCTCTTTAGGCAGGCTTATAGGCAGTGGTTCCGAGGTATAAGCCCTGTATTTCATCTGGTCAATGTACCAGTCGGTATTCAGCAACATCAGGTTACATACTCTCACGTCAGTGCGCATCCCTTCCACCTCCTGGGCATACCACAGGGGGAAGGTGTCATTGTCGCCCCCGGTGAAGAGTATTGCCTGCGGTGCACAGGAGTTGAGGTAATTGAAGGCCACGTCGCGTCCCAGGTATCTCCCTGAACGGTCATGGTCATCCCAGTTCTCTGATGCCATCAGCGCCGGCACGGCTGCAAAGGTGAGCAGTGAGGCTATGACTGCCGCCGGCGTCTCTCCCGTAACCTTGCGGATAAGTTCAAACAGGGCCAGTACTCCGAGTCCTATCCATATTGTGAAGGCGTAAAACGAAGCCGCATAGGCGTAATCGCGCTCCCTTGGCTGGTTGGGGTACTGGTTGAGATAGATGACAATTGCGATGCCCGTCATTACAAACAGGAGAACTACAATCCACCAATTCCGGATATCCCGGTTGAAGTGCCACAGGAAGCCTGCGAGTCCCAGGATAAAGGGAAGTAGGTAGTATTTATTGCGTGCTGGCGCATTCTTCATGTCATCAGGCATCCCTTTCACTGATCCCACCCTGGGGGCGTCAAGAAAATCTATACCGGTTATCCAGTTGCCGTTGACAGGCCCTCCTGTGCTCTGGATGTCATTCTGCCTGCCACTGAAGTTCCACATGAAGTACCTGAAGTACATGAATCCAAGCTGGTACCGGAACATAAAGCTCAGGTTCTGACCGAATGTTGGCACCCTGACAATGGTTGTCTCTCCCGTCTGCGGATCCTTTACCCGAACTGATTTTCTCCCGGTGCCCACATATTCTTCATACTTACGCACATGATCCGGCGCGTCACTCCACATCCTCGGAAAGATGGTCGTGAACCGTTCATCATACTCACGGGTGGTCTGGCGGTTGGTGATAATGTATTTGCCGTCTGCCGGATTATAGGTTGGCTTGCCCTTTACATAATCGGTAATCGGTGCATTATAGTAGGGGCCGTGGAAGAGCGGACGCTGGCCATACTGCTCACGATTAAGATAATAGAGCAGGGCGAAGGGATTCGAAGGGTTGTTCTCATTCATCGGCGGATTGGCCGTTGAACGGATGACTATCACCGCGAAGCTCGAATAGCCGATCACAATCACCAGCAGAGCAGTCATGATGGTATTGAGAGCCACCCTCCTGCGGGTGGAGAGATACCATGCACCATAGATCACCACGCCAAGAAAAACGAGGTTGAGCAACAGCTTGCCGGTAAGCAGCCATAGACCTGAGAGAAGGAATGTGGCGGCTGCAAACAGGAAGCCCCTCCTGCCATCCTCATGGGTGAAGCTGTACCAGACCGAGAGGAGGAGGGCAGCAATAAACAGAACCAGGTGGATATACATCCCGCTGTTGAATGGCAGGCCCAGTTTATTGACGAAGAAGAGTTCGAATCCGGAGGTCACCCTTACTATGCCGGGGATGATGCCGTACATGATAACCACCAGCAGCAGCACAGAAACGCCTATTGAAGCGGCAAACCCCTTCCATGAGAACTCGTACTTGCGGAAATACCAGATGAAGACTATTGCCGGGATAGCCAGCAGGTTCAGCAGGTGTACCCCGATGGAGAGTCCCATCATGAAGGCAATCAGTATGATCCACCTGTCAGCATGAGGCTGGTCTGCCACATCCTCCCATCTGAGCATGGCCCAGAAGACCACGGCAGTGAAGAGAGACGAGGTTGCATAAACCTCCCCCTCCACTGCAGAGAACCAGAAGGTGTCAGAGAAAGTGTAAGCCAGGGCTCCGGTCACGCCGGCACCCAGCACTGCAATGATCCTGCCGGCACTGTAATCAGATTCCTGCCTGAGAAAGATCCTTCGCGCCAGGTGAGTAATGGTCCAGAAGAGAAAGAGTATGGTAAGGGCGCTGGCCAGTCCTGACATGGCATTGATCATCATGGCCACCTTTGAGGTATCGCCTCCGGCGAAATTGGCAAAGAATCTCCCGAGAATCATGAAGAAGGGTGCCCCGGGCGGGTGCCCCACCTCGAGCTTGTAAGCCGATGCGATGAACTCACTGCAGTCCCACAGGCTCATTGTAGGCTCAATGGTCAGCAGATAGGTTAATGCCGCCACGGCAAATACCACCCATCCGGTGATATTATCCCAAAGCCTGAATTTCTTTATCATAACTGTTTTGTTTCCGTTCCCGAATAATACCGCACGAAAATAATAAGATTTTGGAGTGTACCGGAAGATATCAGCCAATTTTGGTATTTTTGAACAAACTGCCCTGAATGAAGAAGGTAACTATTATGCTCATAATGAGTCTGCTTGTTATAACCAGGGCAGTTGCCCAGTACTATGATACCGGGCAGGATCCAGCCTCGCTCAGATGGATGCAGATACGCACTTCACATTTCCGCATAATCTTTCCGGAAGATTTTGGCACTGAGGCCAGGCGTTATGCCGGTCTGCTGGAAGACTCGTATGCGAGGCTGTCAGCAATATATCCCGGTGTCAGAACCAATGTTCCTGTAATAATACATAACCATTCCATGCAGTCAAACGGTTATGTCAGCTGGGCTCCGCGCAGGATGGAGCTCTTCCCTCTCCCGGGTCAGGATAACCTCCCCCTGCACCCCGCCGCGCATCTTGCCGTGCATGAGACCGCTCACGTGCTTCAGCTCGGATCACTCAACCGTAAGGGATTGGGCCGGGCATTGCACTGGCTGACAGGCGAACAGGCCGTAGCCCTCAGTGCGGTTGCAATACCCCTGTGGACCTTTGAGGGCGAAGCAGTCTATGCAGAGACGGTGACCGGACTCTCAGGCAGAGGAAGAAGCAATGCGTTTATCAGAGGGGCCAGGGCATTGGCAGCCACACCGGGCGGACTGTACGGTTATGACAAGATGCTCTCCGGATCATACAATAATTTTACCCCTGACCACTATGTCTTCGGGTACCTTATGATAAACCACCTGCGTCAGAACGACCCGTATGCCTGGCAATCAATGACCTCCGGTATCTTCAGCAGCTGGCACATCAATCCTGTTAATGCGGGACTGCGTAGCGGAACAGGACTTACAAAAAAGAGGCTCTATGACTCAACCTTCGCCTCCCTCACAAAACTCTGGAATGAAACCATGCCTGACGGCGTAAAGGATTATACGGCACTGAACATACCGCGACGCAGGGATTATATCAGCCATTTCACCCCACACAGAATGGCTGACGGAAAAATTATCTCACTCAGAACATCAATGTCACATCCCTCGCGGTTTGTAATTACTGATGCTGAAAATGGCCGGGAACAGAATGTGACCACCACCGGATATCTTTATCCCTACATCTTCTCGTATTCTGACAGCACCGTAGTATGGGCCGAACAACACCCTGACATCAGATGGGACAACCGTGACTATTCTGTGATAAAGAGATTAAATCTTCCCGCAGGCAGTATCACACAGCTTACACATCAGACAAGGTATTCAGCACCGGATATTTCGCCTGACGGAAGAACCATTGTGGCTGTCTCAACCACCACTGACATGCGCTGCTCACTGGTATTCATTGATGCATATAACGGGGAGGTGCTGATGAATGTGGTGCCTCCTGACAGCCTCATCCTGCAACGCCCTGCCTGGTCATCTGACGGCAGCAGCGTAACCATGGTCACTGTAAGTGATAAGGGAGAGGGGATACGCACATACAGACCCACAGGCAAGAGGTGGATCACAGAGATGGCAGAGAGTGTGACAGATATCGTTCAGGCGGAGATATTCAATGACACTCTTTTCTTCCTGGCTCAGGGAGACGGGTCAGACAACATCTACCGCATTGCCGGCGAAGGAGCCCCCGTGGAAAGAATAACAGCTTCGCGATATGGCATCTCTGGATTCACAATCATGGATGGCGAGCTGCTCTTCTCAGACTACACCACAACAGGATTCATTATCGCTTCCGAAAAGACATCAGCAACCGCAGGCCCGGCGGGAGTAACCGGTCATGCCATCATCCCCGCGGTGGCCCCACAGGCCTCCCCGGCAGATGAAGAAGTCAGGCCCTCGCCTGTCATTCCAGACCCGGTACGGTACAGCAAAATTTCCCACCTGTTCAATTTTCACAGCTGGTTCCCTTTTTACGTTGACATTGACGAGATTAAGAGTGATCCGACAGCTGTGAGGCCCGGCCTGACTCTTATGTCACAGAACCACCTGAGTACCCTTATCTCCACTGCCGGATACGAATACAGCGGGGGCAACCACTACCTGCATACCGGCATCAGGTGGAAGGGCTGGCATCCCGTTATAGATGCGGAGATGAGGTGGGGCGGAGATCAGCTTGTAAGCAGGGATACAAGTGATGGCCCCCTCCCGGATGATTTAGGACATGACCTTAACCTCAACGTCAACGTCTATGATCAGCTCTGGTTCGCTTACGGCAAATTCAGGCAGATGCTGATGCCGGCAATCTACTTCAACTATCGCAACAGTTATACATTCATTGCTGATCAGAACAGTTATGACAAAGACCTGCTGACCATCACCGGGAGACTTTACTTCTCAAACACCTTCCGAATGGCTTATCGTGATATCAACCCTCGATGGGGCCAGGTAATCGACCTCAGACTCACAGGAACGCCATGGGACACAGAACTATACAATAACAAAAGCTACGCCAGGGCTACTCTCTTTTTCCCGGGAATGCTGCACAATCACAGCTTCTTCGTTAAGGCGGGCTGGGAGAACCAGGCACCGGCAGGGAAGCTGATATACCGCAACTCAATACCCTGGCCCAGGGGATATGACAATAACCTGATAGCTGAAAAACTGTTCTCATTCTCGGCAGACTATACCATGCCGATCCTCTACCCTGACCTGGCAGCAGGAAGCCTGCTGTATATCAAGAGAATAAGGGGCTCTCTCTTCTATGACTACTCAAGTGGCGAGAGGATAAACAATTACAGTGACCGTATCTTTACCCCGGGAAAGGAGAGTTATACCTCGGTGGGATCGGAGCTGCTGGCCGATTTCTACGTGCTGCGGTTCCCCTTTGAGATTAGTGCAGGCATACGTGCAGGGTACATTCCCCGTGAGGAGAAATATTTTGTTAACGGGGCTTTTTCAGTCAATATTTACGGTACCGTCCTGGGCCGTGAGCGCTGAAGCACATTCCCTGATCATGTCCCAGGCCTTAATGACATGAGCCTCGGTCACGTTTGTCTGAGCGGTTACCATTCGCAGCACATATCTGCCATCAACTTTTGTGTGTGTCAGATAGATCCTGCCTGTATCATTGAGGGCATGATTGATCTTCTCATTCAGCATGTTGGCCTCATCGTCACCCATGCCTTCAGGGCGGTATCTGAAACAGACGGTATTCAGGGGCACAGGAGCCATCAGTTCAAAGTATTTCTCAGCCTCTATCAGTCCGGCAAGCATCCTGGCAATACGGATATGTTCCCGTATGGCAGCCTGGAGACCTTCAATGCCGTATGACCGTATCACGGCCCAGAGTTTCAGGGCCCTGAACCGCCTGCCCAGAGGAATGCCCCAGTCGCGGTAATCATTCACCTTCCCGCGGGTGCGCGTCTTAAGGTACTCGGGCAGTATTTCGAAAGTGCGTATCAGCGTTGCCGCATCACGTACAAAATAGGCCGAGCAGTCAAAGTTGGTGAACATCCATTTATGCGGATTGAAAACCAGCGAATCGGCGTACTCTATGCCGTCAGCCATCCATCGCATCTCTGGCAGCAGCAATGCCGTGCCTCCCAGCGCTGCATCAACATGCATCCATAGGCCGTACTTCCTGCATATCTCTCCCACGGCTCTCAGCGGATCGATGGCAGTGGTTCCTGTAGTTCCCAGGGTAGCAATCACGCAGCAGGGAATATACCCGGAATCAAGATCAGTGATTATTGCCCGCTCCAGGGCGTCAGTATCCATTGAAAAGTCATTGAGGACATCCACCTTCACCAGGTTGTTCCGTCCGAATCCTGCCACTCCCACACCCTTCTCCACCGAGGAGTGTGTCTGTGTGGATGAGTAGACCCTCATCCGTCCGGCATCATTCAGGCCTTCGCTGTTGGAGCGGAATCCCGTGGCCTTTTCCCTTGCGGTTATAAGCGCCGCCAGTGTGGCTGATGAGGCGCTGTCCTGTATAACCCCTTCAAATCCTTCCGGCAGGCCGGTCATCAGTCGCAGCCATTCCATCATCCTCTCTTCCAGCTCGGCAGCTGCCGGGGAGGTCTCCCAGA
>JAAZBN010000317.1 GCA_012513795.1 Bacteroidales bacterium
TCCCGCCGTTCTGTTGCAAGCACCCTGAAGAGTACAAAGAAGAAGAGTGCGACGAGAATAAATAATATCGATGCCGGCCTGGCAGCGCTGAGGCCGTAGGTATTGAACCGGTCATAGATAAGCACGGGGGCTATCATCGGGTGGTAGGCGATGATAACCACAGCTCCGAACTCACTCATGCCTCGTGCAAACATCATGATGAACCCCGAGACCACCGATCGCCATGCCTGTGGCAATGAGATGGTAAAGAATATCCTTGATGGCGAGGCGCCAAGCATCAGCGCCGCTTTCTCAGTGCGTTCGGGCACGGCAGCAAAGCCGTCGCGTGCAGCATTGATGAGGAAGGGCAGGCTGACAAAGGCCATGGCCATGGCTATTCCTGCTCCGTTGTTGACAAGCAGTATGCCAGCTTTCTGGGCAGCGCTGCCCAGGAGGCCGTCGCGTGACAGGAATCCGAGCAGGGCAATGCCGGCAGCTGTATGGGGCAGCACTACGGGCAGGTCAATTATTCCCTGGACCACATTCTTCAAAGGGAATTTCCTGCGTGCCATGATCCATGCCAGCGGCACCGCGCCTATGGCGAAGAGAAATGTTGCCGCAAAAGCTATGGCAAGGGTGTACCAGACACTGCGTCTTACAGCGGGATCAGCGGCAGTACTCCTCATCTCACCCACAGAGGTGTCTATGAGCATGCCTGCCAGCGGTGCAATGATAAAGAGCAGCACCAGCGAAGCCAGGATGGCGAAGATCCAGTTAAAGAGCGAATGTCGTCTCATGATGCAGCCATTATTCGGAGCCGGGCGCCAGGAATCTGCGCAATGAGGCCGGAACGGGTTCAGGATCATCGGCCACGGCAGGGGTAAGCGGCTCCTGTCCACACTCCCTGAAGATCCTCTTGCCCTCCTCGCTGAGCATGAACTCAAAAAAACTGATTGCCAGCTCTTTGTGCGGCGCACGGTCAAGAACGGTGCCGGAGTAGCTGATATAATCGCCCCGCACCTCTGTGCGGTGCCCCGGAGCATCACCGGGGATCATGCATGAGACGGAAGCATAATGCTCTGTAAGGTCCGGAGATGACAGATTGATCTCATCAGGGAGCTCCAGGTAACTGAACCCGTGCTGAACCGCCACCGATCTGTACTGGAACATGTAGTCTATTACTCCTGAGGAAACAAGAGCCACCAGGTCAACCTCCTTGGGCCTTATGTACTCCTTGTCCTTGCCCAGCAGTGAATCGGCCAGCCCGGGCCTGCCGTACAGCTCCTCAGCCAGGTGAGCCACGAAGACTGTCCGGTAGCCGCAGGGATCAGCATCAGGATCGGCACGGCCCATGATAACGTCATCCTTAAGCAATATGTCAATCCAGTTATCCTCACGGAAGATCGAAGAATATGCCGACTCAGGCCGGAAGGCAATAACTATCTCGTTGGTAGCATACCGGATATTCCATGAAGCATAATCCGGAACAAGCATGCTGCTGACCACGAAATGATCAGCAGAGAGCATGATGTCACACTCCTTTCCAAGGTCAGTGATCTTACGGGCTGTATGAAGGCTTCCGGCAGCCTCGCTGAGTACCCTGACCCCGGGATTATCATCCATGAAGGCAGCAGCCAGCTCCCTGACAGGCACCGAGAGGCTGCCGGCATGGAAGATGACAAGGTTCTTTTCACTTTTCCCGGCTCCACATCCTGACAGGGTAATGATCAGGATCATCACTAATGCCAGAGTACTCCTCATTTCATGCCGTTTATCTCATTGATGCGATTGAAGAAGACCTTGGCTATGCTCTTCATGGCTATGTCGGTCTCATGACGGAGGCTGTTATAAGCCCTCACCAGCTGCACTCCCTTTTCGGACAGCACAGTCCTTCCGCCGGCGGCGCCACCGCGACGCTTCTCCGTCAGCATGAAGCCCAGGTGTCTCTCCACCTCATTGAGCATACCCCAGGCCTTGCGGTAGCTCATACCGAGATTTCTTGCCGAGGCTGTCAGTGAGCCGGTCTGATCAAGGTCAAGCAGCAGATCGAAGCCCTCTCCGTCAAGAATGCGCTCTTTCCCGATAGTCTCAAGCCACATCTCGTACCTGAGGAATATATCATAGTAAGGTTCTCCCTTATGTCCTGCCATCAGCCTGCTGGATTACTTGTAGATACACCTGTAGGCTGCCGGCTTCGCCAGGTTCAGCCTGAAACGTTGATTGGCAGGCACAACAAATGTCTGAAAGGGCTCATAGCTCTTCCAGGTGGTCTCTCCGGGCAGAAGGACCGTCATGGACCCGGATATTACCGTCATATATTCTACCGTGGTGGTGCCGAACTCATACTCACCGGCATCCATCACACCTACGGTAACCTTGCCATCCTCGTTCTCCAGCGCTAACGATTTGACGTTACCATCGAAATACTCATTTACCTGTATCATCTCCTGATTCTTTTGATGTCCGGCAAATTTACATTTTTTGCATAACGCTGGCAAACCCCGCGGAGATTTGCGATTGTCATTTGTCGATTGTCGATTTTTGCGATATGATTTGGGGAATACGCCCTGGATTCATGCAGGCAGCTAAATAAGTTACGTCAATATTTTTAGCATATATTTGCAGCAGTTATAATTCAGGTATGAAAGTCAACAAACCCCTCAGGAGATTGCTCAGACTGATAAATCTTGAAAGCGATCTTGACGAATATGAAAACATTCATGAGACCATTGAGAAGGAACTCGTTTTCAAGGGCACCAACCTGTGGATCCTGGTCTTTGCCATCCTTGTGGCCTCGGTGGGATTGAACATGAATTCCACCGCCGTGATCATTGGCGCCATGCTCATCTCGCCGCTGATGGGGCCCATCAACGGAATAGGCTACAGCATAGCCACATATGACTTTCATCTCTTCAGACAGGCGGTCAAGAACTTCAGCTTTGCCGTTGCCGCCGGTCTGGTAGCATCCACAGCCTATTTTGCCATCACCCCCATTTCCACTGCGCACTCAGAGCTGCTGGCCAGGACAAGCCCCACCATCTACGACGTGCTGATAGCCTTTTTCGGTGGCATGGCAGGCATAGTGGCCATCACCAGCAAGAAGAAAGGCAATGTGATCCCCGGTGTGGCCATAGCCACTGCCCTAATGCCGCCGTTGTGCACTGCCGGTTACGGGCTTGCCACTGGGCAGTTCCCCTATTTCTTCGGCGCACTCTATCTTTTCACAATCAACAGCGTTTTTATAGCCATCTCAGCGCTTCTGATATCACAGATCCTCAAGCTCCCAATAAGAGGGACCATAGATGAGCTCCAGAAGAAAAGGATCAACAGGATGATATCCCTGATAATGACCATGGTGCTTATCCCCAGCATCTATTTCGGATATAAGCTGGTACAGAAGGAGAACTTCACAGAGCATGCAAAAAGATATATTGAAAACATAAGCGTGGTTGAGGGCAACTATCTTCTCAAGCATGAGATAGATCCCAAAACACGCACTATTCAGCTTGTCTATGGCGGCACCTCGCTCACCGATACACAGAAGGAAGAGATCACTTCCCGGGCAGATGATTTCTCTCTCAGGGATGTGACCATTGATTTCAGGCAGGGATTCTCCTATGCTGACATAGCTCTTAAGAACAGCGAGGTGGAAACCCTCAAGGCTGAGATCAACCGTCTGAACCTGTTGATCAGGGAACGTAATACTGCTCTGCAGGGAATCATCGCCACACAGGAGAAGGGAAAGGAGCTGCTCACGGAGATGGAGGTCCTCTACACCCAGATATCAGAGGTATCCTATTCGCAGAACCTGAACTATGTCAAAGGAAGGGAAGCTCCTGACACCATGGCCCTGGTGATGGTGACCACCACGGGAAAAGATCTCTCTGCAAAAGAGAAAGAGCAGGCGGAGAGATGGCTCTCCACCAGGCTCAAGTCTCAAAAGATAAAGGTATATTTCACCAACCGGCCCTGATCTAACGTATTACTGACGGCCGTTTAATGACCTGCTGCGGCTTTGCCCGGGGTATGTTTTTATCACCCTGCATTGATGGCCTGCCGGAGGACTGTTCATTTATGTCAGGCATGTTCTCCATGCCCAGTTTCTCAATGATATTTGCCGGTGCAGTGCATGAGGCACATTCCGTTGTATGGTCCGAATAGCCAAGATCTTTGCCCTTGAAAACATATGTCACCATCCCGAACGGATGTTTCCTGTTCTTCAGGGGATTGATGGCATCGCCCGGTGATGAATATGCATAGGTGACGCTCCACGGTCCGGTGGAGGCGACAGCTGCTCCCGGGTGACCGTCCAGGGGTGCCAGCGAAGCCTCTTTTCTGAACCACACCTTCGCTTTGGTGGCATCAGGAAATTCAGGCACCTGTTGGGACATTGTCAGAGATGCATGGGGAGCACCTGCACCCCTGAGAAGGGTGACGGTGCCTTCAGGGGCAGTCTCGCCATGGAGGGCGCTGACAACCACAAAGCTGTTCGCAGCCGAGAAGGTTTCACTCCCTGCCCTCACAGAGGCATCAAATCCTTCGTGCTCTATGGCGGAGACCATCAGACCCTCGGTCTCAATCCAGTCTGACTCAACGGTGAAGCCCTCAACCTCTATCCGCGCCTTTACCCTCTGGCCGGGTGCGAAAGCCAGTCCGCTGACGGCGTACAGTCCAAGGGGCGAGCTGACCATTCCCCTGTTGGGACTTATCCTCCCTGCCTCAGCGGGCACGGCTGACGGAACCCCGGCTGCCTGCCTGACAGCTGTCTGTGAGGCAGAAGCCTGCGCTGCCCTTGCAGCTGCCGCAGAGGATGATGAAGCGGTACCTGCATCCGTTGTGCGCTGACCTGTTCCGGTGGTCTTGCTGCCGCCAGCCGGGCTTGTTGCCTTTCCATCCGTGGTGAGACCCGCTGAGGGCTTGCCCGTAAAGGAGGCTGCCGGCATCTCACGGGTGATGAACTCTATGGGGCCTCGGTAGACGGTGAGGTTGTTCCTGAACTCATTCA
>JAAZBN010000045.1 GCA_012513795.1 Bacteroidales bacterium
ATGATAGCAGGCGGAATAGGCCTGTTCTACTGCAAGCCGTGGGCCAGGATACTGACCCTGGTGATGGCAGCGCTGGGACTGCTCAACGTGCCGGTAGGGACACTCAAGGGAGTCTATATCATTTGGGCGCTGGTACAGTCGGAGACAATCTCCCTGTTTGAAAAGGGATGTCCCTCCGGGAAAGTACAGGTCTGAAACTCCGGCTCTGCCGGGAAGGATGCTGCACAGCCTGATAAGCCTCCTCTTTTGCTCAGGTTACACAGGGTGCGGGTAGGGCGTCTGGCTTCCATTTTCTTACTGCGGGCAGACAAAATGATTATTTTTGTTGTCTAACCATTCAGGTCATGGCAGACGACAAGAAGATCATTTTTTCCATGTACAGGGTAAGCAAGAGCTACCCTCCCCATAAACAGGTTATCAAGGACATATCCCTCTCTTTCTTTCTGGGGGCCAAGATTGGTATCATTGGGCTCAACGGCTCCGGCAAATCAACGTTGCTGAAAATCATTGCAGGTATTGAAAAAGAGTACCAGGGCGAGGTGGTCTTCTCTCCCGGTTACACGGTGGGACACCTGCCTCAGGACCCGTTGATGGACGAGAGTCGCACGGTACGCGAAATTGTTGAGGAAGGAGCCGCTGAGGTTGTGGCTGTGCTTAAGGAATATGAGGAGATCAATCTACGCTTTGGTGAGCCCGAAGTATACGAAAACCCGGAGGTCATGGAGAAAATGATGGCCAGGCAGGCCGAACTGCAGGAGAAGGTTGAGGCTCTTGACGGGTGGAATCTTGAGCATAAGCTCGAACGGGCAATGGATGCCCTCAACTGTCCTGATCCGTCAACCCCGGTAAATATCCTCTCGGGAGGCGAACGCCGCCGCGTGGCACTGTGCCGCCTGCTGCTGCTGGAGCCTGACGTGCTGCTGCTCGACGAGCCCACCAACCACCTCGATGCCGAGAGCGTCCAGTGGCTCGAGACGCACCTGCGCCAGTACAGAGGGACGGTCATCTGCATAACCCATGACCGTTACTTCCTTGACAACGTGGCAGGCTGGATACTGGAGCTTGACCGCGGTGAAGGCATTCCCTGGAAGGGCAATTACTCCTCGTGGCTTGAACAGAAAGCCAAACGTCTTGAGATGGAGGAGAAGGGTAATGTCAGACGGCGCAAGACGCTCGAGCGGGAGCTGGAATGGGTTCGCATGTCACCAAAAGCCAGACACGCAAAGTCTAAGGCCCGCCTCAGCGCTTACGAGAACCTCCTCAACCAGGATGTGAAACAGAAGGAAGAGAAGCTGGAAATATTCATCCCCAACGGACCAAGGCTGGGAGACAGGGTAATCACTGCCCACGGCGTCACCAAAGCCTTCGGTGACAAAATTCTTTTTGAGGAGCTTGACTTTGACCTGCCGCCAAACGGCATTGTGGGTGTAATCGGTCCCAACGGTGCCGGCAAGACCACCCTCTTCCGGATGATCATGGGCCAGGAGAAGATTGACAGGGGCACCTTCGAGGTTGGCAATACAGTCACTCTCGGGTATGTTGACCAGGCTCATGCTGCCATTGACCCCGCAAAGAGCGTCTATGAGGTTATCTCCGGCGGACAGGATGAGATAATGGTTGGCAACAGACCTGTCAACGCCAGGGCCTATGCCGCACGTTTCAACTTCACCGGCGCAGACCAGGAAAAGAAATGCGGCGTTCTCTCCGGCGGCGAACGCAACCGGCTCCACCTGGCACTGACTCTCAGGAGCGGAGCCAACGTGCTGCTCCTCGACGAACCCACCAACGACATTGACGTCAACACACTGCGCGCCCTGGAAGAGGGCCTTGACAACTTCGCCGGATGCGCTGTCATCATCTCGCATGACCGCTGGTTCCTTGACCGTGTGGCAACGCATATCCTGGCTTTTGAGGGCGACTCAAGGGTGGTGTGGTTTGAAGGCAGCTTTTCAGAGTATGATGAGAACTACCGCAAACGTACCGGTAATACCGGCCCGGTGAGGTTCAGGTACAAAAAATTGGCGTAGCTCTCAGGACAACGTCAGAGACCTGATGGCTCTCACTTCCGGAGTCATAATGCGGCAGACAGATCATTTCGCTGCTACATTCAGGTATAATAAAAATCATCTTACCTTTACTGTTATTCTTTAAACAGTAACTTCGCTATTCTTTAGCGGAAAGGCATGTTTAGTGTCAGGCGGCTCTCCGCATGAATATGTCAGGAATACAATAACTAAACGCAATATGGCAACACGCAGGCAATTTATCAGGATCTCAGCCATGGGAGCGGGAGC
>JAAZBN010000046.1 GCA_012513795.1 Bacteroidales bacterium
AGCAGGCTAAGGCATTTTTCCCCGTACAGGGCGAAGAGGTTGACAAGGACCTCGGTGTCAGACTGTGTCTTAAGTTTAATGCCCTTCCTATCAAGATCTTCACGGAGCTCGATATAGTTGAAAATCTCTCCGTTGAATACTATCCAGTACCTGCCGGTCATGTCCGACAGAGGTTGCTGGCCGGAGACAAGGTCTATGATGCTGAGTCTTACATTACCGATAGTGGCAATGGAAGAATGATAGATTCCGCTTTCGTCAGGACCGCGGTAACTGAAGGAGCGGAGCATCTCCTCCACTGCAGGTATGCTGTCGGACTTTCCCCTGTAGTCTATTATCCCCGCTACCCCGCACATTTTTAAGCTGCTGCTTTCCTTTTGATGAATTCAGTTATTGCATTGATCGACTCGAAATTCTCCTCAATAAGGTCAGAGTCAACTGTTTTAATCCCAAATTCCTCCTCAAGATATGTGATTAGCATAATGAATCCCATTGAATCAAAAAAGCCTTCCTTAAAGATCAGTGATTCATTTTTGATCTTTTCGGCATCGGCATGGGAGGTTTGAACAATATAGTTCTTGATTTTCTCCTGCGTGGTGGCTATGTCTACTGTCATAGTTAAATAATGATTTATAAAATATAAGCGGAATATGTTCCTGTTTTATTGTTTATAGTAATTGTCGTAGCGCCCGTATCTGCTCTTCTTCAGGTTGAGGTCGTTGAATACAATATCAAAATCATTGATATTATTTGTCCGGAAGAGATTAAGTACGTCTGTGAATACATCCTTGCGGGTATATTCATTCCTGCAGACGAGAAGGATGAAGGATGCGTATTTAATCATAAGCGTTGCATCTGCTACCAGTCCGGCAGGAGTGGAGTCAATGATCACATAATCAAACTGCTGCTTCAGCTCCTCGATTAGTTCATCCAAAACGCCTGCCTCTATCAGTTCTGAGGAGTTAGGAAGGATGGGTCCTGCCGGGATGAGCCAGAGGTTATCCACATCAGTCTTCTTTATGATTTCCTTGCTGGTAACGTTCCTGACCATATAGTTGGAGAGTCCCACAGAGTTGACGATCTTAAGCTTCTCGTGGAGTGTCGGCCTGCGCAGGTCGCAGTCCAGCAGTACCGTCTTATGTCCTACCGAGGCAATCGATGCAGCCAGGTTGCTTGACACAAAGCTCTTACCATCCTGCGGTTGCGATGAGGTGATCATAAGAACCTTGTGCGGTTCAGATCTGAACTTCAGGAACAGGCTGCTTCGCAGGTTCCTGAACGACTCTGCAATTGATGATCCGGGATAGTCCTTAACCACCGATTCTGTTTTGTAGTAGTTGGTGTATATAAGATTCATGACCGGCTGTCCGATAATTTTCTCCACATCTCTGACGGAAGTAATCTTCTCATTGAAGAAGTTGCGAAGAATGATGTAGAGTGTAGGGATCATGAACGCCATGAAGAGGGCAATGATCCAGTTGAGACTGCTCCTCGGAGCAATTATTGATGCAGTGACATCTCTCGCAGGTTCCAGAATCTCATAGTCAGGGTAATTTGATGCCATTGCGATGGCAGCTTCGGCTTTCTTCTCAAGCAGGAAGGTATAGATCTGGTCGGTGAGGTTAAACTGCCTCTGCATGCTGACCATGTTCAGTTCAGTACGGGGCAGCCTGGAGATTTCACCTGAGAGCTTGCTCTCACGGTAATCCAGTTCGTTCTGTGTCAGGTTGAGAGTGTTAAGGTTGTTCTTAACATTCTCAATTATTGTCTGTTTCTGAAGACGGATCTTGTTTTCAATCTGACCCAGGAAGAGGTTTTTCTCGGCGTTGTTGCTGAGTATGGTTGATCTCTCAGCGTTGAGGGCCAGCATTTCAAGGACCAGGGAGTTCATGATCGGGTCAGCCACATTGGCGGCTGATGGGGGAGCAAGGCCAGCCATATCCTGGTTTTTCTCCATGTAATCGAGGATATAATTGTAATATCGCTCCTGTACCTGGAGTTGTGATCTTTCATTTTCGATCTGCCTCAGTTGTTCCAATGCCTGCTGTCCCTGGTAGCTGAGGTCTGTAACCTGGTGTGCCGACCGGTAATCGCGTAGTTTAGATTCAGATACCGAGAGTGAGTCTGAGATTTCCGATATCTGTGAGTCAATAAACTTTACAGTATTATCAGCGATCTTATTCTTTTTTGAGAGATTGTCGTCAAGGTATGCCTTAATGAAACTGTTCAGGAAATCAATGGTTAGCCTCTTGTTTTCACCGCTGAAAAGAAGGTTGATCAGGGATGACCTGATACTGACAGGCTCTACCTTGAGTCGCTTGAGGTATGACTTGGTAAGCTGGTCGAGATGATAGAACTCAAAAAAGAAATCCGTTTCCTTTGCAGTCTGAGGATTATAAAAATCCCGGTTAAGAGTGACTGAGAACTTGAAATTATATGATGACACGGTCTCGTTAAACGGGCATATTGTGTCTATTCGCAGAACGTTTTTCTCGCTGACGATGGCATTGTCAATAAAATTGTAGTATGCCGCCTCATCTTCAGAAGCAGTCAGCCGGTAGGAATGGTCATCCAGTATTTCGATCTGGAACCTGGTATTGATTGGCTGAATATGTGATTTGTCAAGAGTGACAGTATAGGGATTGCCAAGGTAAACCTGTGCGGATTTCTGGAGAAAACTGTTCTTACCTGCAAAATATCCTATTTCCAGGTTCAGATTCTTAATAGTGGTAGCAATAAGGCTGAAAGAGTTCAGGCTGTTTATGTCATTCTCCAGGTTCCGCGATTCTGCCAGTGCTCCGAGGCCGCTGAACAGGTCGTTTGATCCCAGCATTGATGAGCGTCTGTCCTCCACCGGCCCGATCACCGAATTGACCTGGTAAACAGTAGGTGAAAACTTATTTACCAGGAATGCGGCAAGAAGGCAGATGAAAAAGCTCGCTATGTAGAGGTACTTATATGATAGAGCCTCTGTAATGAATTCCTTTATGTTAAAGGCTTCGCTTTGCGAATCATTATTGATATTGTTTGTCATCCGAAGGGTGGTGTTTAAAATCTCAGGCCTGCGAAGAGGAGAACCGCAATCGCTGTTGAGATAGTTGATAATATTGTTGTATAGGTAATATTGGAATAGCTGGTTGAGATTGCTTTCAGAGGTTCTACGACGATTACATCATTGGGCAATACGTAGTAGTAACTCCTGTTTGCTATCTTTGAATCGGAGAGGTCCAGCCTGTAATGTAATACCTTCCCTTCTTCATTCCTGATAAGGATAACTTTTTTCCGGTCACCGTACCGGGTAATGCCTCCCCCGAGGCCAAGGGCTTCATAAATATTAAGCTTGTCCTGGGTGAATGAATATACTCCCTGGCGCTGGACTTCTCCCATGACAGTCACCTGGTTGTCAACGTATTTAACAATAATCGAAGTCTGGGGAACGTAGTCGCTCAGTGCTCTCTGGATCTTATCCGCAGCATCAGCCGTAGTGAGGTCCACAACATTGATCTTGCCCACGAACGGGAAATTTATATTACCGTCTTCGTCTACCAGGTAACCGATCAGTCCTGCCGTACTGCCGTATGATCCCATTCGCATTTCGTCTGTTGCATTGAAGATCTGGTTTGTCTGAAGGTCAATACTGAGCACCCTTACATAGAGTTTGTCAAAGGGCTTTATCAGTTTCTGTGTTCTGGGGTTGACTGTTGGCTGAGCAAGCTCTTCCATGTCATTGAAATAGCTCAATTGAGCGGTTGGGACACATGACACCGCCATCAGTGCAACAGTTATTAATGTCAGCGCCAATTTTAAGAGCCTGTTTTTTCTTATTCTCATGGTTACTTTCTACTTAATGAATTAAAGTCCGGTTTTATGGAATATGGTTCTGATTGTTTTGAGCAAAATTACAAAATCAAGTCGCAGCGACCAATTATCTATATAAGCTAAGTCAAGTTCCATCCATTTTTCGAATTTAATACTATTTCTGTCAGGTTTGACCTGCCAGAAGCACGATAACCCCGGTTTGACGGATAGTCGCCTGAGCTGCCAGCGCTCATATTGGGTGGTCTCCTCCGGAAGAGGCGGCCGCGGGCCTATGAGTGACATCTCTCCTTTGAGGATATTGAAAAGCTGCGGCAATTCGTCGAGTCCTGTTCTGCGTAGGAATTTTCCAACCTTTGTTACCCTGGGGTCATCAGCTATCTTAAACGCAGGGCCGTCTGCTTCGTTCATTTCCTC
>JAAZBN010000047.1 GCA_012513795.1 Bacteroidales bacterium
GTGGAGATAAGGGGAATCGAACCCCTGACCTTGTGACTGCCAGTCACACGCTCTAGCCAACTGAGCTATATCCCCAATAAGAAATGAACATCGGTCACACGCTCTAGTCCCGATCCCGATGGCATCGGGATCGAGGATCCTCGTTCCGCAGGGCGGAACGGGACCAACTGAGCTATATCCCCATTCTTATAATGAACATCCCCGGCATGGGATCAAACATCCAAACTGCCGGAGCGGTGCAAATATAGAAAATTTTTGTATATCACTTTATACCTGCCGTCGGAGATGACAAACAATTTTGTAACTTTGAAGTGCCTATAACAGCATTATCATGGAACCGAAGAAAACAGAAAAGGCAAACCTCGAGAACAAAAAGTCATTGTTCCTCCAGGCCGGTCTGATTATCGCTCTGATAGTCTGTATCGTCGCACTGGAATGGACCAGCGGCCAGAGAAGAGATTCGGCTTTTGACGGAATGTCCGAAGAAGCAATCGAGGAAGAACAGATTCCGGTGACGGAAGAGACCCCGCCGGAAGAGATCCCTCCCCCGGAGGTGACAGTCACTGACCTGTTTGAGATTGTGGAAGACGACGTGGTGATAGAAAACGAGGTGAAATTTGAGGATGATGAGACATCCGAGGATAAAGTGGTTGAGATCTATGCCCCTGTCCTGCAGGCCGAAGAGGAAGAGGTTGAAGAAGAAATCTTCGTCATTGTGGAGGATATGCCCAAGTTCAGAGGCGGTGACATCAACAAATTCCGCGAGTGGGTGCAGAAACGAGTACGCTACCCTGAACTGGCCTCCGAAAACGGTATCCAGGGAAGAGTGTTCATTACATTCGTCGTTGAAACAAACGGCAACGTCAGCAATGTGACCGTTACCCGCAGCGTTGACGCACTCCTTGATGATGCAGCCAGGGAAGCAGTGGCAGCATCACCCAAATGGGAACCGGGAATGCAGAGAGGCAGACCGGTGAGAGTGAGATACTCAATCCCAATCATCTTCCAGCTGCAATAAAAAGAGACTTGTAAGCGTTAAATAAATACCCCGCCTTCCTCAAAACAAGCGGGGTTTTTTAAAATATCGCATCATGAAACGGACCTTGGGAATCTTATTCGTTGCAGCCATTATTATGTCCGGCTGCGGATCATCAAAAAAACAACTCGAGATCGGCAACTATGACGCGGCCATAAACAAGGCCGTTGCCGAACTGCGTAAGAAGCCCGACAATGAAAAGGAAATTGAGATCCTTGAACGGGCAATGAACATAGCACTCGAACAGGACAACGAGCGGGTTCGCTTCCTGAAAATCGAAGGCAGAGCTAACGCCTGGGACGAGATATACCTCATCTACAAGAAGATGAGCGACCGCCAATCGGCTGTCCGTACCGTAACCCCCATACGCTACCAGGGAAGGACCATCGAATGGCCCTATGTTGATTACATGCAGGAGATGGTTGTTGCGAAAAAGAATGCAGCCGACTTCTACTATGATCACGGCCAGGAACTGATGAAAAACGGCACCAAGGAATCATACCGACAGGCCTACGCCGAATTCGTCCGCGCAAGGGAGTATGTGGGAGATTACCCGGGCATTGACCAGCTCATGCAGGAATCAAGATACCTCGGCATAAGCCGCGCTTACGTGACAGTCAAAAACTACTCAACAACCAGGTTCCCCGAGAATTTTGAAAAGGAACTTCTAGCCCTTGACCTTCCACGCCTGAACAGCGAATGGGTGGAATACCATACCACCCTTCCCGGTGAGGACACACAGATAGACTACCTTGTCAGCATAAACCTTCGTACCGTAGCCGTCAGTCCTGATAAACAGTTCCAGCGAGACTCACTGGTAAAGGCAACAGTGGAGGATGGGTTCGAGTATGTCAAGGACGCAAGGGGCAACGTGCTGAAAGACTCACTTGGTAACGACGTGAAGGTCAAGAAATACAAAAACCTCCAGTGTGCCCTCATTCAGACCTTCCAGGTAAAGGAGTGCATTATTGAGGGAGATGTGGAGATGCAGGCACTCTACCCGGATCGTACTATCAAAAAGGAGCCTATTGGCGCCACTTCCAATTTTGAACATATCTCCGCCAGGGCCATTGGTGATGTAAATGCTCTCTCGCCGGAGCAGAAAAAGATGCTGCAGTCGGGCTTAATAGAATTCCCCATGGACTTCGAGATGATCATGATGTGCAGTGAGAACCTGAAGACGGCCATAAGGGGTTTCATGGAGGCCAACAGGAGGTATATTAATTAGTTTGTATTATTTTTGACCCCCTGTCCGTCACATAGTGAAGGGGCATGATACTTACTGATTAATAAATAATCTGATAGAACGCGCAATACTTATTGGGGTCATCACCCCAGAAATAAATGAGGGCACTGCCCGCGATTACCTTGATGAGCTCGCATTTCTTGCCGAGACAGCAGGAGCTGTGCCCGTCAGATCTTTTCTTCAGCGTGTTGAGCATGCCAATCCCAGGACCTTTGTCAACAAGGGCAAGATAGAGGAGATAGCGGCTTTTGTTGCCACTAACGCCATCACCCTGGCCATCTTTGATGATGAGCTCACCCCCAGCCAGATGCGCAACATTGAGAAGGAGCTCAACTGCCGCATTATTGACCGCACCAATCTTATCCTTGACATCTTCGCCGGCCGTGCCCGCACCTCGCATGCACGCACACAGGTTGAACTGGCACAGTACCAGTATCTCCTGCCCAGGCTTACAGGCATGTGGACACACCTCGAGCGGCAGCGCGGAGGTATCGGTCTTCGCGGTCCCGGTGAGACGGAGATAGAGACTGACCGCCGTATCATCCGTGATAAGATAACACGGCTGAAGGAGCAACTGAAGAAGATAGACACCCAGATGAACACCCGCCGCAAGGGAAGGGAGAAGATGGTGAGGGTAGCTCTTGTAGGCTATACCAACGTGGGCAAATCAACCCTCATGAACCAGATCAGCAAGAGCGATCTTTTTGCTGAGGACAAGCTCTTTGCCACTCTTGACACCACCGTGAGGAAGGTGGTGCTTGGCAACCTGCCGTTCCTTCTCTCGGACACTGTGGGATTTATCCGCAAGCTGCCCCATGACCTGGTGGAATCATTCAAATCAACCCTTGACGAGGTCAGAGAGGCTGACCTGCTACTGCACGTAATTGATATATCACACCCGGGTTTTGAGGAGCAGGTGGCAGTGGTGAATGATACCCTCCGTGAGCTGGATTCAATAAACAAGCCCACAATACTTGTATTCAACAAGATCGATCTCTTCTGCTTCATACGCAAGGATGAAGATGACCTGACGCCCTTCAGGCGCGAGAATCTCTCACTGGATGATCTGCGAAGGTCATGGATGGCCCGGTCAGGGGATCAGCGCACCGTTTTCATCTCGGCGAAGAAGCGCGATAACCTTGAGGAGTTGAGAAAGATGCTTTACGAAGAGGTCAGGAAGATACACGTCACGCGTTATCCCTACAATGATTTCCTGTATGAGTCTGACGGGCCTGTTATTTAAGCAGCCCGGCTGATAGCATGTATTCAGCTATCTGTATTGCATTTGTAGCGGCTCCCTTACGGATATTATCAGCCACAACCCACATATTAAGGCTCTTCTCCTGTGAGAAATCACGCCTCAGTCTTCCCACGAACACCTCATCCCTGTCATGGGCTATCAGGGGCATAGGGTATTTTGTTTCCGCAGGATTATCATACAGGATCACTCCCGGAGTATCCGAGAGGGTAGCCCTGACTCTGTCAAGGTCGAATTCACGTTCAAACTCAATGTTAACTGCCTCGGAATGGCCGGCGGTCACCGGAACCCTTACGGCTGTGGCTGTTACACGTATATCTTCATCACCCAGTATCTTACGGGTTTCATTTACCAGTTTCATCTCTTCCTTGGTGTAACCATTTTCAAGGAAGATATCGCACTGCGGGATACAGTTGAGATCAATAGGGTATGGGTATGCCATCTCGCCGCTGAGGCCACGTCGTTCGTTCTCAAGCTGTGTCACCGCCCTGACGCCTGTACCCGACACCGACTGGTATGTGGAGATAACCAGTCTCCTGATGCCGTACTCCCTGTGCAGGGGAGCTATAGCCATGAGCATCTGTATGGTTGAACAGTTGGGATTGGCAATAACCGGTGTGTCGGCTGTGATTACCGAAGCATTGATCTCAGGAACTACCAGAGGTATTCCTTCTTCCATCCTCCATGCTGATGAATTGTCTATAACAACTGTGCCGTTCTCCGCAAAGACCGGGGCCCACTCCTTTGAGACAGCCGCTCCGGCCGAGAATAACGCCACGTCAGGAACAGCCTCCACAGCTTCCATTACGCTGACCACCCTGACCGGCTTGCCCCTGAAAATTACCTCCCTGCCCGCAGAACGCTCCGAAGCCGCCGGGAAGAGCCTGTCTACCGGAAATTGTCTCTCCTCAAGGACCTTCAGCATCATTCTTCCAACCATTCCCGTGGCTCCCACTACTGCTACTTTCATTTCTTTTGTGTTTTAAAAAAAAGTACGAACTTTATAAAGAGAAAAGTGCGACAAATTTAATCCTTTTTTAGTCCCGCTGCATGAAAAAGATAGTATTGTTGCCGTTACTTTCTTTGTATCTGTCTGTTACGGCGCAGACTAATGGCCATATCACCGGATACCCGGCTGCAGGAGATGTTGTCATCTCCGAGATCATGGCTGACCCAACCCCCTCGCGGGGGCTGCCCGAGCGTGAGTACCTCGAGATAACGAACCGCACCGGCGACAGCCTGTTGACCGGAGGCATCATGCTCATTGCCGGCAGTGACACGGCCTTCCTTGCTGATGGATGGATTGCGCCCGGCGAGAGGATCATCCTCTGCTCCTCGGGGAGCAGGAGCTATCTGCTGCCTTACGGGCGGGTGATGGCTGTGAAGTCGTTCCCCTCACTGAATGACGCCGGTGAGCTTCTCGCCCTGCGTGATCCCGGCGGCAGACTCATTCATGCCGTCAGCTATGGCCCGGAGTATCTGGGCGACGGACCCCGGTCCGGCGGAGGCTGGTCCGCGGAGCTGGCAGACACGGATAATCCGTTCAATGAACCATATGCATGGGGCCCCTCCGTTGACCCCTCCGGAGGCACCCCGGGAAGGATCAACTCATCCGTAATGGCCGTTCCTGATACCCGATGCCCCCGCATCCTTGCCATCTGGCCCGTGACACCTGACACAATTGCCGTGCTTTTTGATGAGACAATCATGCTTGCCGGCGGGGAACCGTGGCTCGCCGACGGCATATCAACGCTGCCGCCATTGTCAGGTGATCATATTGACCGTACTGCCCTGGTGCCCCTGACAGAACCGCTCAGCCCGTCAGCTGTTATAACCCTGCTTATTCCTCCGCAGATTACGGATTTTGCCGGAAATTCTCCCTGTCTCAGTGAACTCATGACCGGCCTGCCGACAGATCCTCTTCCCGGGGAATTGTTGTTCAATGAACTGATGCCTGATCCTCCGGAGGGTCACAGCGAGTACCTGGAGGTATATAATAACTCCGGAAATGTTATTGACCTCTCACGGCTCTTTCTGGCCGGTGGCAACAGCCAGGCGGCCATCTCCATTACAGGCATACCGCGCCAGATCCTTCCGCAGGGATATCTTGCCCTCACCACTGGCAGGGAGGAGTTCGTAGAGCATTATCCATGCTCTGATGAAAATGCAATATTCAGGGCTGACCGCCTCCCGGCTCTGCCAGACGACAGGGGTACACTTATACTCTATGACAAAAACATGAACATAATTGACAGGGTGGATTATCATCCAGGAATGCACCTGATATTCCTCTCAGGAACGGATGGGGTAGCCCTGGAGAAGGTGTCTCCCTCAATGGCTTCGGATGTGCCTGGCAACTGGCGTTCGGCCCCGGAGACCTGTAACTGGGGTACTCCCGGCGCCCCAAACCCGGTTGCCATTGAAGATCCGGGTGAAGGCGATGGCCTGATACTATCTTCAAAGAGGATTTCGCCTGACGGCGACGGGTATGAAGATGTGATTTCAGTCGGAGTCTTCCCCGGAGGGGAGGATAATGTTATATCTGTGACTGTCTTCAATGACCGGGGATACCCGGCAAGACGACTGGCGGAGAGATTTTACGCCGGCAACGGCGCCCGTTTCATCTGGGACGGATTGGCGGATGACGGTGTACGTCTGCCAGCGGGATTGTACCTCATAATAGCAGAGTCATACAACAACACCGGCACATCCCGCCGATGGAAGGAGGTGTGTGCTCTGCTTTACAGGTAAGTGTTGTCAGGTGAGAGAATACCTCAGATAGCTGCGATGAGCTCCTTCATGATACGCGTCATTTTCTCCTCGCTGTGCTCGGCAGCTTGCTGGACCGACTCATGGGTGGTATATTCAATCTTACCCTCCACACCCAGGTCAGTGATGATGCTGACGGCAAAAACCGGAAGGTTCATGTGCCTGGCGGTTATCACCTCCGGAACCGTTGACATGCCCACGGCATCAGCCCCTATTATGCGGAAGAACCTGTATTCAGCAGGTGTCTCAAAGGTGGGACCGGTGGTGGAGAGGTAGACCCCCCTGGTGACCGGTATGCCAAGGCCGTCAGCAATGCCTTCAGCCTTTTCTATCAGTTTCCTGTCATATGGTTCACTCATGTCCGGGAAACGGGGTCCTATACGGTCATCATTCGGACCGATAAGCGGATTGTCAACAAGGCAGATATGGTCTTCAATGATCATTATATCACCAATTCTGAAATCCGGGTTAACGCCACCGGCTGCGTTGGAGAGAAAGAGAGCCCTGATGCCCAGTTCCTTCATGACCCTGATAGGGAAGGTGACCTGCTCTGATCCGTAACCTTCATAATAGTGAAAACGGCCTTTCATGGCAACCACTTTTCTGCCCCCGAAATCGCCATAGATAAGTTTTCCGGCATGACCCTGTACTGTTGACAGGGGAAAATCGGGAATATCCTTGTAGGCGATCTCAACCTGTATATCTATCTCCGCGGTGAGGCCTCCCAGTCCGGTCCCGAGAACAATACCTGCTTCCGGATCCCTGATCCCGAGTGAGTTGAGAAAATCAGCGGTCTTGGTGATATTTTCCAGCATATGAATAAACTTTACTTAAGAAATCATCTTCATTTTCAATAAACTGTACGCTGACAGGAAGGTAAAACAGCGCCTCCCTGACGCGAATTGCAATATTAGTGATTTCTTTTAACCTGACGGCATCCTTGGCGGTGGTAACTATCAATTTATCATTTCCGCCCATTGCATCATACGCCCTGGTAATCCTTTCAAGGTCGCCAATGGTGTACTTATGGTGGTCAGGAAAGGAGATACGGGTGATGTTGCCGGTTATGGTGCCCAGGTAATCAGCCATCGGCTGAGGTGAGGCTATCCCTGTCACCAGCAATATTGAAGTTGAGGGGGTTATCTCACGCTCTGTTTCATTGAAAATGTGCTTCAGCCTGCCGTAGATGAGGGTGGTAAAATAAATTGCCCCGGCAAACCCGGCAGCCCTAAGCTCACCTGTTACCCCGGCGGTCTGAACAGGGGATGTACCGGGAGGCACTTTTGTGACGATGATGATACCGGCTCTTTTCACTGCTCCCTTCTGTTCGCGCAACATGCCCAGAGGCAGCAGCCGGTCCCTGGTCATCAACCGCTGCCAGTCAGTAAGCAGGATATTCATGCCTGCCTTAACCGCCCTGTGCTGGAAGCCGTCATCCAGGATCACGGCACCGGTACGGGGTTCAGCGCGCATGATCTCCCTGATTCCGTTAACCCTGTTGCGGTCAACGTAAACAGCTGCCTGCGGCAGACAATGGGCCATCAGCAGTGGCTCATCACCGGCTTCAGTCGTGGTGCTTTCACTCGTCACATGACGGAAACCCCTGCTTTTTCTCAGGTAGCCGCGACTCAGGACAGCCACGCGGGTGTGTGCCGCGAGTTTCTCTGCCAGGTAGATCACATGTGGTGTTTTGCCAGTGCCTCCGGCTGTGATATTGCCTACACATATTACGGGCAGGGCGAACGAGTGGCAACGTAATATGCCAAGATCATAGAGACCATTCCTGGCAGCCACAGCGAGTCCGTAGAGCTGTGAGGCAGACCACAACAGGAGCTTCGCCGGCCTTATCATCCTAACGGATCTCCAGGTGGTAGGGCATGATGGCCATGATACCTCCGGATGACATGATCTCTTTCAGACGGAGGTAATAGCCGGAGGCATCTCCCAGTTCCCTGATCACGGCTCTCTCCGTCATGTCACCCATCAGCTGCTTCATAAGCTTTGTATAAAAGTCATATGCTTCGGGCTTTTCTATTGTCCTGTACTCCTCCAGTCCTGCCAGGGCAGCTGCCTCCCTGATGGCATCATTGAGTCCACCGAACTGATCCACCAGTCCTATCTCAAGAGCGTCGGCGCCGCTCCATACGTGTCCCTGTCCTATGCTGTCAACAGCCTCCTGTCTCATGCCTCTGCCTTCGGCGACAATACCAGTAAAGGTACTGTAGGTGCGCTCAACATTTTCCTGAAGTGCTTCCTTTTCATACGTATTCAGTGGTCTTGTAAGTGAAGGGCTGTCAGAGTGAGCATTGGTACGCACCACATCGGAGGTGATGCCCAGCTTTTTGTTAAGCAGGTTCTGGGCGTTGGGGATAAGCCCGAAGACGCCTATTGACCCTGTGATTGTAACCGGTGACGCCATGATCTTCCTCGCGGCTGCGGAGATATAGTATCCGCCGCTGGCAGCATAATTGCCCATGGAGACCACCACCGGCTTTACCCGGTCAGTAAGCTCCACCTCGCGCCATATCTGGTCAGAGGCAATGGCATTGCCGCCCCTCGAGTTGACCCTGAAGACCACAGCCTTCACTGTGCTGTCAAGTCTCAGCTTGCGTATCTCTTCGGCATACATTGTGCCACCTATGTTGGAGCCATCACCCTCGCCCATGTCTATACTGCCTTCGGCGAAGAGGACGGCAATCTTATCCTTGCCTGCGGAGGAGGCATGCTTCACCGGTACCTTGGTGTACTTTGACATGGAGACATAATTGATCTTTTTACCCTCATCGATCCCTGCTGCGGCCCTTATGCTATCTTCAAGCTGGTCGCGGTACAGGGTACCGTCAATCAATCCTGCGTCAGTCATCAGTACCGGATCATATCCTGCCAGCGAGTCGGCCAGGCTCATCACCCTTTCCACCGGCACGCCGCGCGATTCGGAGATCACCTTTACCACATGTTCCCATATTGATCCGATGTATCCCGTGATCTGCATACGGTTCTCATCACTCAGTCTGTCAAGCATATAAGGCTCAACAGCTCCCTTGAACTTTCCGTGCCTTATCACCTGCATCTCCACTCCCAGCTTCTCCAGGGCCTCCTTGTAGAAGGTGACCTCGGCTGCCAGTCCCTTGAAGTCAAACATTGAAGTCGGGTTGATCCATATGGCATCAGCTGCGGTGGAGATGAAATAGCTCTCCTGCATCAGCATATAGTCTGAATAGGAATAGACAAATTTGCCGCTCTTCCTGAACTCATTCAGGGCTGTGCGTAGCTCGTCTGCCGTAGCCCATCCTGAAGGCATGATGCCATTTTCAATCAGGATACCGCTCACCTTTTCGTCCTCAGCAGCTTTCTTCAGGTTCTTAAGCATCTCATTCAGTCCCGGTGTCTGGGTGAAAGACATGGTTAAAGGATCAATGGTACTGAGCGGATTACCCGTGCTGCGATCAGGGATCATTGCACCTGTTTTTATTACAAGTACTGATTTTTCAGATATGGCGGCCGGTTTCTTGCCCGCGGCTGCCATCCCTGAGAAGACAGAAAGCATGATAACGAAAAAGAGGATACTTGTGACTATGATTCCCGCAATGACGGCGAGAAGCATCTTGAGAAAGGTTTTCATTTGTATGCAGGTTATAATTATGTGACCAAATTAAAAAAAAAACAGGCATCTTTAAGGCTCTGAACCTATTGTTATGAAAACGCTCGCAACATCAGACGTCATTGCAGGTCTCGGGAGCAACCTGGGAGACCGGTTTGCATCCCTGTGCCGGGCCATTGAACTGATCAGGAAGGAGGCTGGAGAGATCACCGCGGCATCCTCGGTGTGGGAGACGGAGCCATGGGGGTTTGATGCCGACGAGCAGTTCCTGAACATGGTGGTAGTCATACGTACAATATTGGAGCCGGTGAGGCTGATACAGCTCATCCGGTCAATCGAGGGGCGGATGGGTCGCCGCCGCAGTGGAGGTGGCAGGTATGAGTCGCGTATCATTGACCTTGATATTCTGTTATGGGAGAACCGTATCATCTCATTGCCGGGTCTTGAGGTGCCCCATCCCAGGCTCGCCTCCAGACGGTTCGTGCTTGAGCCGCTGGCGGAGGTGGCGCCCGGCGCCGTCCACCCGGTGACAGGACTGACAGCCCTGGAGATGCTTCAGCAGTGTGACGACAGGTCTGATGTAAGGCTTGCTGCCAGGCAGATGTGATTCAAGGTATCTGGTTCAGGAGGTACCCGGAATGTGCGAGGCTTGCCGGTCCCGGGTTTCACAACGCCCCGTTGTCAGCGAAGCTGTAGTAATCCTTTCCCGCAACAATCAGGTGATCAAGTAGTTGTATATCCATCAGTGCGCCGGCCTCCTTGATCTTCTGAGTGATACGTATGTCAGAGTCGCTGGGGCTGGTATTCCCCGAAGGATGGTTGTGGCATATGACCAGCCCTGAGGCGAGTGTCTCAATTGCCTTTTTCATGACTATACGTACATCGGTGACTGTTCCGCTCACCCCTCCCTGGCTGATTTTCATCCGGCCGGTCACCCTGTTGGCCCTGTTGAGGAAGAGGATCCAGAATTCCTCGTGGGGAAGGTCTTCCATCAGCGGGCTGATGATGCTGAATACATCAGCTGATGAGCGTATCTGCGGGTTTTCGCTGGCTTCTGCCATCTTACGCCGCCGGCCGAGCTCAAGGGCAGCGGCAATGGTGACAGCCTTGGCTTCACCCATCCCTTTGATCTTACGTATCTCACCCGCGCTGAGCCGGCCCAGCTGACCGAGTGAGTTGCCGGCCAGTGCCAGCAGTTCGCGTGCCAGGTCCAGGGCTGAGTTGTTCCTGGTACCTGATCCTATGAGAATGGCTAACAACTCAGCGTCGCTGAGGCTTGCGGGGCCCTTGTTCCAGAGCCGTTCACGGGGCCTGTCCTCGACAGCCCAGTCTGTGATCTTCATTGACATGCAGCAAAACGTTTTATCCCACTGCAAGATAAAAAAAACAGCCGTCACAATGAAGCAACGGCTGTGAAAATATCTGGAATAGAACCCTATTTCAGGTTCTGAGCATGTTTGGTAATGGATGACTTGAGGTTGGCAGCCTTGTTTTTGTGAATGACATTCTTCTTTGCCAGCTTGTCAATCACTGCACTGAGTTCGGGCAGCATCTTGTCAGCTTCTGCCTTTTCGGTGGTCTTGCGCATCTTCTTAAGTGCGTTGCGCATTGTGCGGGCGTAGTACTTGTTGTCTTCCCTTCTTGCCTCTGCCTGTCTTGCGGCTTTGAGTGCCGACTTATGGTTAGCCATACTGTCTGTTTATTGTATAATTTTTGTAGTCCATAGGGGAATCGAACCCCTGTTACCAGGATGAAAACCTGACGTCCTAACCACTAGACGAATGGACCTTAAAGAACTTAAAAAAGCGGATGCAAAGATGGCATCTTTTTTTATATCTGCAA
>JAAZBN010000048.1 GCA_012513795.1 Bacteroidales bacterium
TCTATTTAATCTCAAAAGGGACCGTCTAATACCTGTCAAGCCAGCGATACTTCCTCGGGGTATCTCCGAAGCGTACTGCCACAATGAACTCATGTGACCCATAAGTAGACATCTGTATGGCATTCAGGGTAAAATCAAACGAGTAACCGAGGAAGAGCCTGTCTCTCCTTACGCCCACGTTGGCAATTATGGCGCTGCCCGTTCTGAAGGTTGTACCTATCCATATCTTGTTGTCATAGGACCAGGTAATCCCTATGTCAGCCTGCGGCCTGAGCTGTTCTGACATCTTGAGCATCACGGAAGGCTGGATCAGGTTCTTGTTGTCAGGCTCAAAATCGTAATTACCAAAGAGGTAATAACTCCTTTGAATCTTAAGATCATTGTAGGCCTGGCTTCCTGCCCTGACGAAACCTTCCATCAGCTCCTGTACCGAGAACCCGATGGCATACTTCCGGTTCAGGAGGTAGGCCCCAAAGTTGAAATCGGGAACAAAGATGCCTTTCCTGAAGTCAGTATTCAGCCATGGCTCATCAGGATTTTCAAATTGTATCTGGCGCTGGTCAATCTTGTAGTGATAACCCGTAAAGGCCAGACCCAGCGACAGCTGAGTGCCTCCACGAAGCCATATATGATATGCATACGAAGTGGAAAAGCCTGTGCGCCGGACGAGACCGTTGATGTCCGAAAAAACCGTTCCGCCAAAACCCACACGACCCTCGGTATGGGGTTTGAAGACCTTCTTGTCAAAGAGATTTTCCCTGATGCTGTACTTCTGCTTCAGAATCCTTCCATTGTAGCTCAGCGAGTAAGTCTGCGGTGCACCCTGGTATCCTGTCCATTGCTGCCTGGTTGTAAGATTCAGGCTTGTGTAGCCGTCGCTGCCGGCAACAGCAGGATTGATAAGATATTTATTGAACAGGTACTGGCTGTAGACAGGCAACTGCTGGGCATCGAGCCCTGCGCCAATAAGCAACGCGGCTATTATGAACAATCCTTTTTTCACCTTATATGCTCCTTTGCTTATGTTCATAACCTATCTGATAATGGTCACATGCCCCACAATAGGTCTCTCGCCGTTGTGCAGGTCAATTGCATAGTGATATGAATCCATCGGGAGTATCTTTCCGTTTGAAGCACGTCCATCCCATGGCTCAGGGTAACCCCTTTCGGATTTCCATACCATCTCACCCCACCTGTTGAGGATTATTACTTCTGCTTCGCTGTAAAATGCTATCCTGGTGATATTCCAATACTCATTTATTCCGTCCCCGTCAGGAGAGAAAGCATTTGGAATTCCCACGCAGATTTCATTCAATGCGTTGAGCTGCAGTGAGTCCGCAATCACGCATCCGTTGAAGTCTCTTGCTTCAACAATGTAAAGACCCTGTATCAGGCCTGTTGCCTCCTGGGTGGTCTGACCGTCACTCCAGACGAAGGTGTAAGCGCCCTCACCTCCTGTCACACCTGCAAAGATGCTTCCGTCATTGCTCTCCGGACAGTACGGAGAGATTATGCTGAAGCTGATCCTGAGAGAGTCAGGTTGTGTAAGGGTGAGTGAAGTATCAGCAATGCAGCCGTTGGCATCAGTAATAATAACCTCATGCAATCCTGCCGGCAGGTTGTCTCTCGATGCACCTGTCTGGCCGTCTGACCAGAGATACCCCGGAGTGCCGGCAGCATTGACAGCAGTTACAATAACGGTTCCCGTTGCAGCTCCGTTACAGTTGATGTTATAACTGCCGCCGTTGCTTGACCCTTCACTTAGTATCATACTCAGCTGCCCCGGAGAGGCAAGGCTGATATCCTGTGTCATGGTGCAGAGGTGGCTGTCAGTAACGGTTACAGTATATGTGCCCTCCTTCAGTGCATAGATTGAATCCGTTAAGGTTGCCGTGAATCCATCAGGACCGGTCCACGTATATTCATACGGAGCAGTACCAGTCAGGGTTGCTACTTTTATCCATCCATCGGCTCTGCCGAGACAACTGACACTGTACCCATTGTAATCAGACAGGCGAGCTTCAATAGTAAGCGGTTCAGGCAGTGTAAGAACTGTATCTGTAGAGATGGTGCACCCGTAATCATCTGTGACTGTAACCGAGTAAGTGCCTTCAGTCAGGGAGGAGATATCCTCCAGTGATGATGTAAATCCGGAGGGGCCGGTCCATGAATAAGTGTATGGCGCCTTTCCTCCACTGACGGTAAGGTTAATTGCACCGTCATCGTACGCGGGAGAATTGAGGCAGGTTATTTCTGAGATTACCAGTTCCAGGCCGAGCGGTTCCGGCTGAGTCATCTCTACTGACTTGGTATTGGTGCATCCGTTGACATCGGTGAGCTGCAGCTGATAGTGTCCGGCATTGACATCAATGTCCTCCAGATTGCTTGTCCACTCCGGATCTTCAATGCTGGTCCAGGAGTAGGTATAGGTGCCGGGACCGCTGCCTCCGGTCACAGTGATGTCAATGGTGCCATTGTCGCCATGACATCCGATATTGTATGCTCCGTCAGGTGTATGTGAAGTGTTGACAGCAATGCTCAATGAGTCCGGCTGGTGCAGAGTCCATGAGTAACTCTTGTGGCAGAGGCTGGCATCAGTCACTGTCAGATCGTATGTTCCTGCTCCTAATGATGTCAGCGACTCAGTATCTGCAGTGAATCCATCAGGACCGGTCCATTCGTAACTGTAGGCGCCTGTACCACCGTCAAACTGAAGAGTGATATAGCCGTCAGAGCCGTCGTGGCAGGAGATCTGGTAATTTCCATCAGGACTCTGTGAGATATCTTCATCAAGGAGGTCAATGCCGTCAGGTTCGGTCATCACCTCGGTGAATTGGAACTGACATCCGAGGTTGTCTGTCACCGTTAGGGTGTAGGTTCCTGCAGGAATGTCAACCAGCAGGCTGTCATCCGGGTTTCCGGTGATGACTCCGCCGTCTGTGGCGGTCCAGTGATAACTATAGGGAGCCCTGGTAGATACAAATGCAGTATCTGATCCTGTCATGTACCAGGTTGAGATTTTGCTCACTCTTATTGAGCCGTCGTGATAACCGGAGCATGAGATGTTGTCTTCAGCGTATAGTGATTTTTCGAACTTTACGGTTGTGGCCGGGGCGTCATAAAGCGTCTGGAGCAGCTCTTTCTTGCATCCGTTGGCATCTTCCACTGAAAGGAGATAGTCGCCGGGACTCAGATTGGCAAGGTTAAAGAAGTGTCCCAGCGTCATTGATCCCTGGTAGACAGTGTCAGTATAGTTCCTGATCAGGTAGTAGTGATAGGGAGGAGCATTGCCTTCAGTGAGTGCGATGGTTGCCGTGGCATCTCCTGCTCCGGGACATGTAATATAGGGATTGAAGTAGAATGACACTTCAGTGTTTGGTGCCAGCAGGTTTAGCCATGCCGAGCTAACGCAACCAAGGCTGTCGGTGACCGTGGCAGTGTAGTAGCCCTGGCTGCACTCTTCTGCAATAAACATGTTGTACCCGGCATCTTCCCAGTAATCAGGACCGGTCCATGCAACCCACATTGAATCAATGCCACGTGCGTGAAGTATCTCCAGTGCTCCGTCCTGGCCACCGTCACAGGTGATCGAGTCCATTATCTCAAGCGACTGCAGAGGATGGGCGTGCACCTTAACTTCGGAAACAACAGGCGGGCCGTAGGGGCAACCCGGGCCGGTAACCTTGGGAGTGATCCGGAAGAAGACTGACTGCATCGTATCACTTTCATTGGTATACGGGAACTGAAGGTGAGTGCCGGGGGCAACGCCGTTGAGCGGATCCCTGTTGCCTGCTACAACGGTGGTCGGGGCAGTTGAGGTTATGGTATAGTTAAATTCGTTTATCCCCGAACTCATGACTGTAGGTGACAGCAGCACGATGTCAGTAGTCTCTCCGTAGCACATGTGCGGTGTATAGTTAAAAGGCGTAGCCCGGGGTGTCGGATTGACCCAGACCCTGACCGTATCATTGATGCCCGTACATTTCTGGTTCCCGCTGACATCAAGTGTAACCGGTGAGACAACGTAAGTAACCAGTCGGGCCGTGTCACCGCTGTTGGAGAGCGGCTCATTGATCAGGTCTGCCAGTGCCAGGCCTGTCCGGTCTGTGTAACCGGTTATTTCGGGATAATCATTATGGGCGCTTACGTTGAATTCTATTCCACTGTAGGGTGTTGTCACCGTAGAAAGCTCGATATTGACATTTTCGCCGTTGCACAGTTCGTCATCTGTAAGCGTCAGGTCCACCCTGGCGGTTGGCTCCACATGTATTGCTATTATAACTTCAACACCTTCGTTACAGGTCGGATCGCCGGGTTTGCCCTGGATGTAGGGTCTGAAGTGATAGGTTACCGTCTGGTAGCTGTCGGTGCTGTTGACCAGATGGTCTGATATGTCTGCTATCTGTCTCTGTCCGTCTGTGAGGGTGCCGGGCACACCTGCAGGGTAAGTTACATCCAGGTCATACATCACCTCTCCTTTTGAGACCACGAGTGAGTCTATTGCAAACTCAACTGTTGATCCGTTGCAGAAGAGGGTATCCGGGACAGTTACTGATATTCGTGGGACAGGCTGGACCCAGATGGTCTGATACTTTACAGTTTCATTGCCGCAGTTGTCTGTGAGGGTCCATGTTCTTGTTATGTATCCAACCGCGTCCACAGTACCCATATTTACATCAGAGTCAGTATAGATTGCATCCAGTGAAGTATCACAGTTATCATTCTCATCATACACAACTCCTGTATTGGTTGTATCCCGGTCATAATTACCATTTATGTCACGACATATGGTAATGTCAGGCGGAGCTGTGAAAGTGGGTGCTGTAGTATCATCTATGTTGATAGTATGGGTAACCTCACTCCAGTTGCCACACACATCCGTAACCCTGTAGGTCCTGGTGATAACTATGGGACAACTGCCCGAAGGTGAGTCACTGCTGGTAACAA
>JAAZBN010000049.1 GCA_012513795.1 Bacteroidales bacterium
GCCCCTTTCTTCAGAGTTTCCGTTGTTGCAGTACCCTTCTGGAACCCCTCAGTACTTATAATCAAGCCAATAACATTGCCTCCTCAGATGGAGGTATCATTGCCTGAGGGTCTCAGAACCGGCAACGGGTATCATTCCTGGGGTGTCAGGGGCGATTTCACATTCCGGGGATTTGATGCGGGATTACAGTATTATCATGGCCCTGACCTGATGCCCGGACTGTCTCTTGCCGGCGCTGATTATACAAATCCGCTGCAGCCTGCTATCTCCGTTGAGGGTGTTCCTTATATAATCAGCAGCAGCGGGTTTGACTTTGAAACAATTATTTCTCCGTTTGTACTGAGAGGAGCTGCGGCATTAACAAGCCCTGTGAATGAAAAGGAAAATAATGAAGAAATTCCCTTCAGGCAGTTTGAATGGGTTGCCGGCCTCGACTGGACCCCCGGGGCTCTGAGGGTTACTGCCGAGTACTCAGGAAAAAAGATACTTGATTTTTATGAGTCGCCCTATGACCCTATCCTGGGAACCGAGCCTGACATGCAGCAACTGGCGGAGCTCTTCAACACCCCGGGGTTTGATCCGGTGGAGTTCACCCGGCTGCAGATAGAAGCATTCAACAGACTGTACAATAACCAGATCCATGAATATTATCACTCTGCCGGAATCAGGCTGGAGACGGACCTGCTCTATGGCAGGTTGATTCCTTCAATAACCACTGTCTACAACTTCACATCAAAAGACCTGATGGTGAGACCGGCCCTGAGATACAAGCCTTCTGACGGTGTGACACTCAGTGCAGGCTATGAACACTATTCAGGAACCAGCGGCGGGATGTATGACATTGTTGACGACTTTATGAAAGCAGCATACTTTGCCATCAGGATAGATTTTTAAGGCCATGACAGACTTTATTATCAGATACAGGTGGGCTATAATAGCAGTGTCGGTTGCCATGGCAGTGGCTTTGGGCCTGTTGATACCCTCCTCAGAGACTGATCCTGACATCAGGAACTACATTCCCCGGAACATGCCGTCAAGGGTCACCAATGACTCCATAGAGAAAGAGTTTGGGGTCCAGGATATGATAATGGTTTTGTTTACCGACACCACAATTCTAAAGCCTGGAGACCTCAGGCAGATCAGGGAGGTTGACAGGGCCTTCTCAAGGATGGAGGGCATCGGGACGGTCAACTCACTGTTCACTGCCAGGAAGATAGAAGGCAGAGAGGGCATGATGGTGGTTGATCCGCTTATTAACAGGATACCTGAATCTGAAGAAGGCCTGGAAGCGCTAAGGCAGGATATACTGTCTAACCAGTTTGCCCGCGATATTGTTGCCTCCTCGGACATGACCGCCGCAGCTATTACCGGGACAGTCAATCCTGATGTATCTGAATATGAAACCCTCAGCAAAGTTGATTCAGTAATTGCCGCATCCAGCGGGGAGGCAGAGATACTTACGGGCGGATTGCCATATATAAGGCAATTCATTACATCAGATGTGAACCATGATGCACTCGTCCTGGTCCCACTGGCCCTGATAATAATGCTGACAGTGCTGAAACTGTCACTGGGCGACTGGAGAAGCGTATTCATTCCCTTTACCGTGGTGATACTATCAACACTGGTTACAATGGGCATGATCCCATTACTGGGATGGAAATTTTCCATCATAATGTGCCTGGCGCCTATCATTCTGATCTCGGTAGCCAACAATTATGGTATCTACCTCGTTTCCAGGTATAAGGAACTCCACAGGTCTGACTTGCCTTTAACCGGAAGGGAGACAGTGAGGTCAATTACTGGTTCTCTGTTTATGCCCATCCTCTTCAGCGGGCTGACTACCATTGCCGGGCTTCTGGGCTTGCTGACCCATTCAATAATTCCTGCCAGGCAGGTGGGTGTGCTGGCAGCCACGGGTGTAACCCTGGCACTGGCAATGAGCCTGCTCCTGATACCTGCGCTGATTTATCTGCAACACTCGCCAAAGAGAAATCTGGGTAAGCAGCAGTATAAGAAGAATGACCTGATAAACCGCGTTCTGACCAGTATCTCATCAGTCGTCATCAGACGGCCCGGAAGGGTGCTGCTGGTATCCTTTGTACTGACATTCCTGCTGGGTGCCGGTATGATATTCCTGAGAATTGAAACCAACCAGGAGAACTTCTTCCCTCACAGGCATCCTGTGAGAAAAGCGGCTGAGGTTATCAACTCTAAATTCGGCGGATCTCAGACTATCTCGGTGATGATCAGCGGTGATATTAAGGATCCTCTGATTATGCAGGAAATTGACAACCTGACCCTTCACCTTAAAGGCTCAGAGGGTGTCGGCAGTGTTTTCTCCATCTCTGATGTGGTGAGAGAGATGAGTAAGGCCCTGTATGATCCCTCGGAGGAGGGATATGACATGATACCTTCATCAGGCGCGGCTATAGCACAGATGTTCGAACTGTATAATATGAGCGGAAACCCGGACGACTGGGAGCAGTTGATGAACTTTGAGAATACAAAGGCTCATCTTATGGTCCGCCTGTCAGAGCCTGACAACAAAACCGTCAGAAATCTCAGGGAGGATATAAAAAGTTTTACTGCAGATTTTCCTGCCAGGGTGACTATCGGCGGATATGCTTTCATAATGAATGATTTTGCACAGAAGATCATTAATGGACAGATATCCTCTCTGGTATTTGCCCTGCTGATTGTAACAATCCTGCTTGCAATAATTTTCCGGTCGGTAAAGGGCGGGCTGATTGGTGCAATCCCCCTGGCAGCATCTATAATAATACAGTTTGGCGTCATGGGCCTTACTGGTGTGGCCATTGACGCCGCTACTGCCCTCCTCTCATCAATAATGATAGGTGTCGGAGTCGACTTCACCATCCAGTTCCTGTGGAGATACAGGATTGAACTAAGCAAAGGACTGTCACATGCTGATGCTGTCTCTGCTACCTACAGAACCACCGGACGGAGCATAGTCATTAACGCTCTTAGCGTTATGGCCGGTTTCTCGGCCACGTTCCTGTCTGGATTCCTCTCGATAAGATTTTTTGGTTACCTGACACTTCTGGCTATAGGCTCATGCCTCCTGTACGCCATAATAGTAATGCCGGCATTCATGCTCCGGTTCAGGCCGTCATTCATAGAGTCAAATTTGAACACAAACAACAGAAACATAAACAATGATGAAAAAGATGTTATTCCTCTTGTCAGCAGTATCGGTTCTTTCCCTGCAGGCCATATGGGCACAGCAGTCGGATCCGGTACAGCTGATGGACAAAAGTCGTGACCTGACAATGTCAGGAAACATACAGTCAACCGTATCGCTCACAATTACCGAAAAAAATGGCGCCGTCAGGACACGGAAGCTGAATATGATCACCAAGTCTTATGATGACGGTACGATCAAGAGGATGGTGAAGTTCCTTGACCCGGCTGATGTGCGGGGCACCGCGATGCTGATAATTGACAATAAAAATTCACAGGATGATATGTGGATCTACCTTCCTGCTCTCAAAAGGACCAGACGTATTGTCAGCACGGAAAAAGGAAAGAGCTTCATGAGTTCCGAGTTTTCAAACGCAGACATGTCAAGCGGAACCAACACTGACTTCCGGATAAGGCACATGCCGGAATCCGGAAAGGCAGGCTCATGGGTGATAGAGAGCATACCGGTAAGCAACGATAAGGCCGATGAATATGGCTTCTCACGAAAGATTACCTACCTTGAGATGGGCACTCTGAAAACAAGGAAGATCGACTTTTATAATTTTGAAGACGAATTGTTCAAAACCATCGAAATTGTGGCCACCCAGCCTATCGCCGGAAAGGAAGGGTATGTAATGACAGACATGTTCGCCAAGAACCACCTTAACGGAAGAAGTTCAAGAGTCAAATTTGACGAGGTAAATACATCGGCAACTATACCTGATAATACCTTCATTGCAGACAACCTCTCGAGGTAGAATTAAATTACCTTTGTACCCGTCATGAAACAGGTACAGGAGGGAAATATCATATGCGCTCCGGCCACCTCAGGAGGCGGTGCACTGGCAATTATCAGGGTCTCGGGTCGCGGTTCAGTTGAAACATTGGCTGAAGTATTTCAACCAGCTGATAAACAGATTGATATCAATAAGGCGAAGGGGTACTCTCTGATTTATGGAACCATATCTTCGCAGGGCGAATTCATTGACGAGGTGTTGCTTTCTCTCTTTCGCTCGCCTCAATCCTTTACAGGGGAGGATATGGTTGAGATAAGCTGTCATGCTTCACCTTTTATCCAGCGTCGGATATTGGAGATACTGATTGAGAAAGGCGTAAGGGCAGCCGGGCCGGGGGAATTCACAATGAGGGCTTTCATGAACGGCAAGATGGATTTGCTGCAGGCCGAGGCAGTTGCTGACCTGATAGCTGCCGACTCTGGAGCTGCACATCGCCTGGCAGCAACCCAACTCCGTGGAGGGCTCTCAGAAGGAATAGAAAAGCTGAGACAGGAGCTGGTGTCATTTACCTCGCTTATTGAGCTGGAGCTCGATTTCAGCGAGGAGGATGTGCAGTTTGCTGACCGCTTTGCCATGACAGAGACGGTCATTAAGATTAAAGCAATGGTTGACCGTCTGGCGTCATCCTTTCGCCTGGGCAATGCTGTCAGGAAAGGCATTCCGGTAGTGATAGCGGGCAGGCCCAACGTGGGCAAATCCTCTCTGCTTAACGTTCTTCTGGAGGAAGAACGTGCTATCGTGTCAGAGATACCCGGCACTACTCGTGACACGATAGAGGAGGTTCTCCATGTTGGCGGTCTTCTCTTCAGGTTCATAGACACTGCCGGGCTGAGAGAGCCGGGGGATGAGATCGAGGAGCTGGGGATGGAGCGCACCAGAAAGAAACTGATGGCTGCTGACATTGTTCTTGCTGTTGCCGAAGCTGCTGACACCGCCGAGGAGATTACCGCCATGGCTGCCGGTATAGTGAAGATTACAGGCGATAGCGGAGCCCGGGTAATCCTTGTCATCAATAAATCCGACCTTATAACCGGGAAACGGTCAGCAGAGCTGAAAAAAGAACTTGAAAGCATATGCTCCTGCCCTGCCCTTTTTGTCTCAGCGCGGCAATCAGAAGGCATAGACCTGATAAGGAATCATCTTATCGCCTCTGTGGAGACAGAACGACTTGACAATCCGCAATATATCGTGACCAATGCAAGACATTACGAGGCGCTGAAGAATGTCTCTGACAGCCTGCAGAGGGTCCTTGATGGTTTTCGTGACGGCATCCCGACGGTGTTGATAGCCACAGATGTGCGGCAGGCCATCTACTGGCTCGGACAGATCACCGGAAGGATCACCCCTGAAGATATCCTCGGGGAAATCTTCTCGCGGTTCTGCATCGGCAAATAGCAAGACTTTGCTTTATCAATTGTTACAATCTTTTAAACATGGATCGCATCACGCTGGTCCCTTTTGTATTGTATAATGAAAAATCTTAGATTTGGATAATTGAATGCAATTGACAAAAGAGAGAAACAATGGGAGACAATAACCTGATAAGGCGGAGAAGTTTTCTCCGGCTGTCATCAACGGCGGCACTTGCCGGCATTGCAGGCAGGATTGGCTACGGGCAGAACCCCGGAGGCCTGCAGGAGGTGGATGAGCTCATCCGCAAGGTAGGAACATTCCCACGTAGAAAGCTCGGCTACAGCGGAAGAGAAGTGTCGGTCATGATAGGCGCCGGTGACATGGCGCCTCAGCTGGTTGAGGCCGGCATCATCTGCGGCATGAACTACTGGCACAAGGCGAACCGCTGGATGAGCACCGGCGCTCCGGATATCATTGTGAAAAACAGGGATGCTCATTACTGCCAGGTCACTGTTGACAGGGCCGGTCTTGATCACTACCAGGGTCATTTTGATGAGGAGGAGCATTACAGGTTTGTCAAAGAGGCGGTGCAAAAGACCAGACTCGGCTACTTTGATGACATGCAACTGCATTATGGCTATCATAACACATCTGAGCTGAAAGATGACCGAAGCTTCATCAGGGCATTCGAACGGCTGAAAAAAGAGGGATTGGTGAAGCACCTCTGCCTCTCCCAGCACAGCTATGAAGGCAGTCCCCGGGTAAAGAACGGGCAGAGCGCCGCTGAGATACTGACTGCTGTAATTGAAGACGGCCTGTATGAACATGCCCAGTTCATGTATTCATATGACGGAGACACTGATCTTGATAAATTCATGGAACTGGCAAGGAGCAAGAGCTTCGGCACCATAGCAATGAAGACCGCCAGGGGCATTGGTCGCATGCGCCAGGATCAGTCATTAATGGCCACCCTCCCCGAAGGCACCTCACCCCACAATGCAATGGTCAGATGGCTCACAACGAGGACAAAGCTTGATGCTGCGGTCATCCGCGTCAGGAATATGGAGGAATTTGTTGAGACATATTCAGGCGCAGGCAGGGAGCTTCGCAAAGAGGATCAGCAGGTGCTGGACAAGATGATAGCCGTTGCCGACACTACCGCCTGCCGGCTCTGCGGTAAATGCCAGTCGCACTGCCCTCAGCATATTCCTATTACTGATATCCTGAGGTTTGAACGGTATGCCATGGATGATCACGACTGGATGAGGGCAAGCTCTCTTTATGCCGGTCTGCCCACTAAAGGTGATTCATGCATAAGTTGCGGCACATGTATTGAACACTGCCCCATGCATCTCCGTATACCCGATAAGCTGGCCAAGGCTCATATTCTTATGAGCTGACCCTGGCTCCGCACAACAGTACCGAAACCAAAACCGCGGACCAGACCCGGTCATTTCAGATCACCTTCTGAGAAGGTCCGTCATAACCTGCAGCTTATCTTGTACGGGCCTCTTTTTTTTTAAGAAAACTTTAACAATGAGGTGGTTGCGGGCATAATTTATTCAAAATCAACAAAAAATAATGATGCTCGTAAAATTTTTCACCAATACTCCCCTCTTAGCTGTTGCAAATTTCATCTCTCCACTTTTAAATTTGCATTCCGTGTGAAAAAAATAAAAAAAACAGGAGGAAATTCTTATGTCACCACTGAAGAAACTGACTGCTATTTTTTTTATCCTTTCATGTGGGATAATAGCTGGTGTAAATGCCATTGCTGCTGAGACAGACAGCATACTTCTCTACACGCCTTTTACAAAAATTTCCGTCCCCCCGGGGGAATCGATTGACTACACCATTGATGTCATAAACAATGGTACTGAACTGGAAAAACTTGATCTCTCCGTGACGAACCTGCCCCGCGGCTGGAACTACACCCTGAAGTCGGGTGCATGGAACGTCAGGCAGGTAGCTGTTTTACCAGGGGAGAAAAAGAGCCTTTCACTCAGGGTGGAAGTGCCTTTTCAGGTTAACAAGGGCAACTACAGGATATATCTTGTCGCCGGTGAAGGCCATACCCTTCCTCTGACGGTGAACATATCCGAACAGGGGACATACAGGACAGAGTTTACCACACGCCAGGCAAACATGGAAGGGCATGCCGGCTCCAGTTTCAATTACAGCGCTGATCTGCAGAACCGTACAGCAGAAGCGCAGACATATGCCCTTCGCGGAGAGGTTCCCAGGGGATGGACCATCACCTTCAGGGCTAATGGCAAGCAGGTCACTTCAGTAGATGTGGAGGCAAACAGCACAGTGAATGTCACCATTGAAATCAAACCGGCAGAACAGGTTGAGGAGGGCACCTATGCCATCCCGGTGAGGGCTGTGTCAGGATCATCATCGGGAGAGCTGAAGCTCGAAGCTGTGATCACCGGCACCTACAGGATTGAACTCAGCACCCCTTCCGGGCTGCTCAGCTCAGACATTGTTGCAGGCAGAGGAAAAAAGATAGACCTCGTGGTAAAAAATACCGGCACTTCGATCCTGTCTGATGTTCAGCTGACTCATGCTGCTCCGGCAAACTGGGAAGTCACTTTTGAGCCAAAAAAGATTGAATCAATACTTGCCGGCAGGCAAGAAAATGTTACAGTAACAATCAGTGCAGACAAGAAGGCCATTCCGGGTGACTATGTTACAAACCTTGAGGCCCGCACACCTGAGACCTCTTCAAAAGCATCATTCCGCATGTCAGTCAAGACACCCATGCTATGGGGCTGGATAGGCGTTCTGATAATCGCGGCAGGAATAGCTGCAATCTGGTATCTTTTCCGGAAATATGGAAGGAGGTAGCCGTGGCCGGGAGCATAATAGAACTGACGGGACTGACCCGGAGGTATGGTCAGTTCACAGCGGTTGATAACCTGTCGCTTACAGTAGACAAGGGCGAGATATTCGGCCTTCTCGGGCCAAACGGTGCGGGGAAATCAACCACCATACTGATGATTCTCGGCCTGACGGAACCTGACGCGGGGACAGTGAGGGTTTGCGGACTCGACCCTACAACAGAGCCGGTTGAAGTAAAGAAGAGGGTTGGTTACCTGCCTGAGGAAGTAGGGTTCTATGATGACATGTCAGGGCTGGATAACCTTGTATATACTGCATGCCTGAACGGTATCCCCCAGGCTGAGGCAGGAGAAAAGGCAAAAAGACTGCTTGAGAGGGTTGGACTGGCAGACGACAGCCATAAAAAGGCGGGCAAATACTCCCGGGGAATGAGGCAGCGACTGGGTTTGGCCGATGTCCTGATAAAGGATCCGGAGGTGATCATCCTTGACGAGCCCACTCTCGGCATAGACCCTGCCGGCGTGAAGGAGTTCCTCAATCTGATAGTGGAGCTCAGCCGCGAGCATAAAATTACCGTGCTCTTCTCATCCCACCACCTGCACCAGGTGCAGATGGTATGTGACAGGGTGGGACTATTTGTCGGTGGGAAGCTGCTGGCATGTGGTGATGTACAAAGCCTTGCCTCGCAGCTGTTCGGCAAATCTCCGTATACAATTGAGGCGGGACTGGATCTTCCTGGTTCACATTCAGGAGATTCTGCGGCAAATCAGTTACTGGGTGATATCATGGAGAGCATCATGCACATTGACGGCGTGAGCGACATCAGGAAGGAGAACCTCATGATAAGAGTGGCCTGTAACCGCGACCTCACCGGTGAGATAGCAGCTGTGGTAATCAGCTCGGGAGCACAACTGAAATCCCTGAATAAAAGGGAATATGGATTGGACGATATCTATTACCGATATTTTGAAGGAGGTGACAACAATGACTGATACGCCAATAACAAACACTGCAGGAAAAAGCCGCATAAGTGAAAGGGTAAAGCACCCCTTCAGGGTAATAATGGAGAAAGAGATCTCCGACCATGTAAGCGGCTGGCGTTTTATAATACTGGCAGCCATTATTGCACTTACATGCCTGGGCGCACTTTACACTGCCCTGACTAACATCTCCCAGGCAGTTAAACCTAACGACCCGGAAGGCACATTCTTCTTTCTTAAGCTGTTCACCGTCTCTGACGGTACCATGCCTTCATTCATGGTCTTCATAAGCTTCCTCGGACCGCTGCTGGGCATAGGGCTGGGATTTGATGCCATCAACTCGGAGCATAACAGGGGAACACTCAGCCGCATTCTGTCACAACCTATTCACCGCGACTATATCATCAATGCCAAATTTACTGCAGCCATCGCCGTAATAAGCGTAATGCTGATGTCCCTTTGTTTGATGGTCATGGGAGCAGGACTGACAATGCTGGGTATTCCTCCCACTGCTGAGGAGTTTGTGAGGATGGTCCTCTTTATTCTTCTGGGCATTCTCTATGTAGCCTTCTGGCTAAATCTGGCAATACTCTTCTCGGTGCTCTTTCGCCAGCCTGCCACGGCAGCATTGTCAGCAATAGCGGTCTGGTTGTTTTTTACGGTATTTTACCCATTGATTGTCAGTCTTATAACGAAGTCAATAGAACCCCCGGCCACTGCCACTCCGTCACAACTGGTTGCATTTGAGCAGTTCAGGCTGGCCTTGCTTAGGGTAATGCCAAACCAGCTTTTCAGTGAAGCCACCACTACCCTGCTGATGCCATCAGTAAGGAGTCTGGGTCCCCTGACGATGGAGCAGCTTATTGGCGCCCTGCCCGGTCCACTGCCACTGGGACAGAGCCTGTTGCTGGTATGGCCTCACGTTACGGGCTTGGCAGCAGGTACTATAATCAGTTTTGTGATTTCCTATGTTCTTTTTATGAGGAGGGAGATAAGGCCAAGATAGGTGCTCATGCAGGCTGGCAGAGACTTATGAACTTTGCGCACCCAGGGATGACAGGTCTTTAAAGAATCCCGGGTATGATTTTGCCACTGACTCTGCGCCGGTGATAGTTACCTTTCCGGCGGCGCCGGCGGCCATTACCGCAGCCATCATGGCTATCCGGTGGTCATTGTGAGATGAGACAACTGCGCCCTGCACCCGCCCGCCGGTGATGATCATCTCATCGCCCCGCAAACGCACACTGATCTTCATGGCGCCCAGCACCTCAGCTATTGCTTCAGCCCTGTCACTCTCCTTGTGCCTCAGCCTGCTCACTCCCCTGATGCTGCTCTTACCCTCACATGAGGCTGCCAGCGCCGCCAGCGGAGGGAAGAGATCAGGTGAGTCAGTGGCATCAAAGGTGAAAGCCCTGAGCCCGGATATAGCGGCCGTTATGCCACCAGGCTCCACCACAGGCAGCGCCCCAGCCTCCTTAAGCGCACTGAGAATAGCCCGGTCAGCCTGCAGACTGTCAGCATTAAGGTTAGTGACTGTCACCCTGCCTGCCGTTGCCCCGGCAACGAGCAAGAACGCAGCCCCGCTCCAGTCGCCCTCAACAGTATATTCATGCGCCCTGTATGACTGGTTTCCGGGTATCCTGAAGATACGATAATCCTCGTTCTCAACAGTGATGCCAAAATCATGCAGAAGCCCAAGCGTCAGCCCGATGTAAGGCTTGCTTGTCAGGTTGGCAACATCAAGCCTGCTGTCAGCCTCTGCCACAGGCAGCGCCATAAGCAGTCCTGTCAGCAACTGCGAGCCTGCCGATCCGTCAATGAGTACCCTTCCTGCCCTCAGCCTGCCTGACAGCCTTACGGGCAGCAGACCGCCATTGGTGTCTGCCTTTATTCCAAGCTGACTCAACGCTTCACTTATCATACTGACAGGTCTCTGCAGCAATGATCCGTGGCCGGTCAGGGTGATGACTCCGGGAAACAGGGCAGCCACAGGAGAGAACATCCTGAGCGCAAGCCCTGACTCACCGCAGTTTAATGTCATGTCACCTTGTATCTGCCCGGAAGAATCCAAAACAATCCTGTCATCTGCAACCTCAACAGATGAACCCAGGGCCCGGGCAATCCCGATGGTAGCCATGGAGTCTTCACAGAATGAAGGATTGAGTATGACAGTTTGTCCATCAGCCAGAACCCCTGCTGCTATGGCCCTTTGCGTCAGACTCTTGCTTGGCGGTGCAGATATGCGCCCCCTCACCCCGGAAGGATATACTGTTACATTCATACTACTATGACATTACCGGAGACGCCGGATAAGGTGCTAATTTACTCTTCTTTCATCACTTTCATCTGGTGAGCTATAGATTCCTGGTGAATGGCCTCAAGTATGGTATGAATAAACTCGGGTGTCAGTCCTTTTCTGACTCCCTTGTCCACGGCATTATCCTTGACTTCCTTCCACCTGTTGCTCTGGAGGATGGTAATACTATGTTCCTTTTTGTAGCGTCCTATTGTCTCAGCCACCAGCATGCGGCTCTCCAGGATGTCAAGCAGCAGATTGTCATAGACATCTATCTGGCTGCGAAGATCCTCCATTGTCTCGAGGAATTCAGGATTATCGGATGTGGGTGACCTGAGGACCAGGCTGCCGAGAACCTTCATCAGCTCCACCGGTGTGAGTTGCTGTTTCCTGTCGCTGAGTGCGGCAGAAGGTTCGATATGCGATTCTATCATCAGACCGTCATAGTTAAGGTCCATGGCTTTTTGTGACAGGTCGCCTATGAATGCGCGGTCGCCACCCATGTGGCTGGGGTCACACAGCAACCCGATGCCTGGAATGCGCTGGCGAAGCTCCACGGCTATCTGCCAACGGGGCTGATTGCGGAATGAACATTTCTCCCATGTGGAAAAGCCACGGTGAACGGCAGCAAGCCGGGTAATGCCGGCGTTACTGATACGTTCGAGGGCGCCGATCCAGAGCTCCAGGTCCGGATTCACCGGATTCTTGACAAATACCATCACGTCACTGTCACGCAGTGCGGCAGCTATCTCATTGAGGGCAAAAGGATTAACACTTGTACGGGCTCCTATCCAAACAGCATCAATACCCTGTTTGAGAGCTTCATAGACGTGTTTTTCGGTAGCCACCTCCACTGCCACCGGCAACCCGTACTCCTCCCTCACCCGCCGGAGCCACCTCAGCCCCGGCGAGCCAATGCCTTCAAACTGGCCGGGCCTGGTGCGGGGCTTCCATATCCCGGCACGAAAGATGTCTACCCGTCCCGAAGCACAAAGGGCAGCAGCAGTGGTCATCACCTGCTCTTCATTCTCGGCGCTGCAGGGGCCGGCTATTATAAGCGGCCGTTTCTTGAAGACGGGCCATTCCTCAACAGGAGTAATGTTCAGTTTGGTCCCGGTCTTTTTTTCTTCCATTGTGAGAGTGTCAGTGTTCATGATCTGGTCATAGTATTACTGTAAGATTTGTCCTATCTGGTTGGCTGATGTCATCAGCTGCCTGAGCGCTTCCCCGTCTCCCCTCTCAATGTGCTTTCTGAAGAGACGGATTTTGTCCATATATGTATCAATCACTTCAAGGATGGGTCCGGCATTTCCGGTGAAGATGGGCGACCATGTCTCAGCATTGCTCTTTGCCAGCCTTACGGTGCTGTCAAATCCCCC
>JAAZBN010000050.1 GCA_012513795.1 Bacteroidales bacterium
ATGCAGGTTGCAGCCATGAGTCCCGTCTCTCTTGACAAAGAGGACGTCCCCGAGAAGATCCTTGCCCAGGAGCTCGAGATAGCAAGGGAACAGGCGCGCCGTGAAGGCAAGCCCGAGGAGATGCTCGAGAAGATAGCACAGGGCAAGTTGAATAAGTTCTTCAAGGAAAGCACCCTTATGAACCAGGAATTCATCAAGGAGAGCAAGCTCACCGTCAGACAATACCTTGAGAATGCTGACAAGGGCCTCAAGGCAACGGGATTTGCCCGCTACACACTTAATGTCTGACCACAGGCAGATTTTACAAACAGAAACGACGCCCCGCAGGCGTCGTTTCTGTTTCCGCCTCTCATCCAACTCCCTCTTCTTTGTGGAGGCAGTGTTCCTATTTGATAAATAATTAGTAAATTGGAACACTAAAATAAAACTGACCTATGAAAAAGAACATCGGTAAAACTGACATGATCGTCAGGCTGGTGCTGGCAGCACTGCTGGTAATCCTCTATTTTATTGGCGTGGGCAAGTTGCTGGGGCTGATCTTTATTATTCTCGCAATCATCCTGGTACTGACAGCATTAACACGCACCTGTCCTCTCTACTACCTCTTCAGGACCGATACTCTGGGCAAGAAGTAGCAGGCTGGTTCTGCGATTTTAAAAGCATGAAGCGGCATTCCTTCAGAGGGGTGTCGCTCTCTTTTTTCCTTCCTTCCTGTTTTCCGGGCACATTTTTTGCTAATTTCGTTACCATCATAAAAAGAGGATGTTGCAATGAAGTATAAAAGAATATTGCTTAAGCTCAGCGGAGAGTCGGCCGGCGGCCCTGATGGAACGGGAATTGATGCCACCGTACTGACAGGCTATGCCAGCCAGATAAGGGATATTGTTGATGCAGGATGCCAGGTGGCAATAGTCATCGGCGGAGGCAACATATTCCGGGGGTTGGGAAGCACCGGCGACGGTTATGACAGGGTCAAGGGAGACCAGATGGGCATGCTTGCAACAGTGATAAACAGCCTGGCCCTTGAGAGCTTCCTGGCAAGGGCCGGATGCAATGTAAAGGTGTTCACATCCATCCGCATGGAACCGGTTGGCGAGCTCTACAGCCGTGACAAGGCCTCCTCGGCACTTGACTGTGGTTGCGTATCCATCCTCGCCGGTGGAACGGGAAATCCTTTCTTTACCACAGACACCGCTGCCGCACTCCGTGCCGTGGAGCTGAACTGTGATGTGCTGCTCAAGGGAACACGTGTGGATGGCGTCTATACAGCTGACCCGGAGAAAGATCACTCTGCGGTTAAATATGAGACCCTTACTTTCTCTGAAGCAATTGAAAAAAAGCTGAGAGTGATGGATCAGACCGCCTTCTCAATGTGCAGTGAGAACGGAATGCCCCTTATTGTCTTTAATATGAACAGGGAGGGAAACCTCCGGGCCGTTGTGGAGGGCAGCAAGCGCGGCACACTCATAACTCTCTGAAAAGATTTGTTTACATTTGCCACTATCAGAATAATCAATAACCACATGACTGAAGAACTGGAACTATTCAGGGATGAAGCGGAAGAGAGAATGGACAAGGCCGTCCAGCATCTTGAGTATGAACTCTCACATCTTCGCGCCGGCCGCGCCAACCCGTTGCTGCTTGATGGAATATCCGTTGAATACTATGGCACAATGACCCCGCTGGCTCAGGTATCCAATATCAATACACCCGACGCAAAGAGCATTCTTGTTCAGCCGTGGGAAAAGAATATGCTTGGCGTAATTGAAAAAGCTATCCTTGCTGCCAACATAGGCATGACCCCCATAAATAACGGCGAGGTCATCCGTATAAACGTACCTCCGCTGACAGAAGAGAGACGCCACCAACTGGTGAAACAGGTAAAACAGGAGGGAGAAACGGCCAAGATCAGCATCCGGTCAGGAAGAAAATGGTTCCTCGATGAACTTAGGACACTGCTCAAGGAGGGCCTGCCCGAAGATGAAGAGAAAAACGGCGAGAAACTGATCCAGGAGATGACTGACAAGCACATAGCCAGGGTTGACAAGATTGTTGAAGCCAAGGAAAAAGAGATCATGACCGTCTGAAAATCCTCACTGACATTTTTTACTTATCTGCTCCTGCCCCGGGCCTGAAATGAAAAAAGCCTTTCTTTCACTAATAGCATCTGCCCTGACCCTTTGTATTGCAGCGCAGGTATCTGAGGGCGGACTGCCACCCTCATTCAAGATCTCTGGATCAAAGAGCATCTCCGGAATCGCATCCCGTACCCTGGGCTTGATTGACACAGCAACCCTGGCCTTTCACAATGGAGCCAACAGACTTCCTCTCATGTACGCCGTGCTGGAGGAAGTTGAAATCGACTTAAAAAAGGAAGGTTCCATGACCAGACTGGAGGAGGGAGGCACCATCTGGCAGTACAGGATCAATTCCCCCGCAGGAAAATCACTACAGGTGATCTTCAGCAAATACCTTGTCCCTGAAGGAGCCAGGCTCTTCCTGTATAACGATTCGTACTCGGACATAAAGGGGGCATTTACCGACTATAACATCACTGAGGAACTGCTCTTCGTTACAGGTGATTTTCGCGGAGATCATGTAATAATAGAGTATTATGAACCTGCCGATGCTCCCTTTGCGGGAGAAGTAGTTATCGGCCAGATAGGACAGGCATTCATTGACATTCTTGTACCCAAATCCGGAAACGCTGATAAAGACGGCTTTATAGGCATCAATTGCATTGAAGGCATCTCTCTCCAGAATGAAAAACATGCTGTCTGCAGGTACACGTTTAATGACGGCACCTATAGTTACCTCTGCTCCGGAGCTCTGATCAACTCTGCCGGCCAATCCCTGAAACCATACCTGCTTACCGCTGCTCATTGTATTAATACAATTAAGGAAGCTGCCACTATTGTTGCCTACTTCAATTATGAAGAGGCTGCCTGCACTCAGCAAATCCTTGATCCGAAGCAGACTATCTCCGGATCGTCACTGATGACCACCGGTACTGACTCAGACTATTCTCTGCTGGAATTTGACCGGAATATCCCTATATCATATAATCCATATTATGCAGGCTGGAGCATCGAAGAGACTCCCCCTCAGAACTCGGCATGCATACATCATCCGGGAGGCAGAGCGAAAAAACTGGCCAGGGACTTCGACCCCCCGGCAACCAAATGGGAACCCCTTACCTGGGAGGGTGGCACCACCTCACCATCAGGTACTCACTGGGAAGTTGTCTTTGATGAGGGAATAACCTCATCAGGCTCATCCGGTGCACCTCTTTTTGATCACAATAAAAAAATTACCGGTCAACTGCACGGCGGATCAGAGATTGATTATTTCGGAAGACTTGACTACTCATGGAATCATCCAAACATTGGTTTCCCTGCACTGAAGTCATTTCTTGACCCTGACGGAACAGGGATGATGTCGATTGAAGGTTACTACCCTCCGACAAACCTGCCTGATCCCCAGTTCGCAACTCAAATCGCGCAGGTATGCACCAATACACCGGTAGAGCTTACAGGATTTTCGGCATTTGAACCTACGGGATGGCAATGGTCCTTCACGCCCTCTGCTGTAAGCTACAGTGAGGGTACGGACTCCTCATCCTCTTCACCTAAGGTCTCCTTCCTGCTGGAAGCAAGATACACCGTATCATTGAAAGCTGCTAACGCCGCGGGTGAGAAGGAGATCACGGTGGATGAATTTATTTCAGCAGGTTCTGAGCTTTTAATTCAGGCCGTGCCCATAGCGCTTACAGATTCATGTGTCAACTCCTTCTCCGGGCTTACGCTTCATGCATATGGCGCTGACGCCTGGCTATGGACTCTCTCGGACGAATCACAAAACCTTTTCTATATAGAAAACAACACCGCAAATCCGGCTGTAATAAGAGTGCTTGACGGCAGAAGATTAACACGCAGCACAGATATAGATATAATCCTGACAGGCATACACGGCACCTGTCAGGAGGTGCTTAACGTTAAGATTCCCCTTGAAGCACAGTCAAATGATAATATCAGCAATGCGCGCCCTATAAGCTCAGGCACCTCAGGTACCTTTTCCAACAGATGTGCCACGGTGCAGCAGGATGAACCCATACCGCCATTCAGCAGCTGTACGGGACAGATGTCATGGTGCGATGAATATGGCACAGGGCAGGACATAGTTGAACACAGTGTCTGGTTCAGTTATACACCGGTATCAAACCAGACGATATCACTTTTATCAACAGGTTTTGATAACCAGATTGCAATCTATAGCGCTGTTTCAGAATCAGCCCTGTTAGCAGGCAGCTACAAGCTGGAAGCGGCCAATGACGATTACTCTGATACTGATTATAATCCTCAAATTACTTCTGTTGATGTTGTTGCAAACCAGAAATACTGGATACAGGTTGATGGAAGCGCCGGTGGATCAACGGGTATATTTTATCTTAAACTGAGTATCCTGAACAGCATAGCGGAGGATGTGGCAGATAATGAAACGAAGGTTTATCCGCAGCCTGCGGCCGGTTATGTCTGCATAGAGTCACACAACTTCATAAGGTGCTCTTCGGTTTCGATCGAGCTGGTTGACACTTCCGGCAGGATAGTGTTACAGGATACCCTTACCCCTGACGGCGACATGGTTCTGCTGCAACTAGGCAACATTGCACCGGGTATCTACCTGGCCCGCATATACTTAAACGGCAAGGTCATGGTTGCCAGAGTAGTCGTCTGACTGCCTGATTATCAGTCGTGACCTCCTCCCGGAATATGTTCATTGCCCGTTGACTGCCGGCTGTTTATGACATCAGCCAGCTATCTGCTTCCACCCGGCCTGAAGATCATTTCATATTTCTTCGCTGACTCTACCGCTTCATCCGAGAAGGGTTCACCGTAGAAACCATTATTCACATATGTATCCGTCTGAGAAAGGTAGAACGGACTGCCAGGGATGCCCGATGTGCCGGTAGGTATGACAGTGAGCGACTGATCCCAGTCGGCCGTATTGAAGATATGCCTCTCGGAAGCACCGTGCACCGCCTTCAGATTGTCCCTGAAGGCATAGGGAGCCACAGTGTGATAGCTTCCTCCGATACCATAGCTTTTCGAGTTGAGACGCAACAGCCTGTCAAGGATCTTAACCCCTCCCATCGGGTGCTCAAGGGTAAAGGTGTGAACCTTCCCCCATTGCCAGTTCTCCCCGCATTCACCATAACGGGCTGTGAGGGTATCAAGAGCTGACCTGATGCTTCTGGCAATTATAATTTCCATGGTCTCCTTTTCCGGAGTGTCAATATTGTCAATCCACTGATCCGGCCCCTCTGTCATCATGGTGTACAGGTAAAAATCGTGTTGCCGCCCCAGCGGCGAACCATAAAGCTCATCGAGCTCATCCTGCATTATGTGACGGGCCATCTCAGACCTGATGAACTCAAAGAGAGTCGGGGCAACCAGTGCTGCGTCCATGGTATAATCCCACTCCTTCAGCTCCTCCAGGGCATACTTTTCATCCACAGAGGGAGAGCCAATGGCCTCAGCTCCCTTAAGAATGACAGGAGTCATCATGGCAGCATAGGATGAATGGTTGTCAGTTATCATCCTTTTAAAATCATCAATGCCCAGTATCTCCTTTTCCGCAGCCATCTCCCTGATCCTCATAATGCGGTAGGGTATTGAAAAATCACCGCTGATGAAGAACGGATAGCTCTCATCCACCGTCCTCTGGTTGGCAGATGACACAAATCCGTCCTCCGGGTTGAATGATGAAGGAAGCAGTTCAAACGGAACATATCCCTTCCATTCATACTCATCAGTGTCGCCCCTGCGCGGAAGGAGTCCGGTGCCCTTTCTGACGGGAATACCGCCACCGGTGTTAAGGCCAATGTTTCCTTCAACATCTGCATAAGCAAAATTCTGGCTTATTGACCTGAAATGGCTGAGGGCAGTCCGGAACTCAACCCAGTTGCGTGCCCTGTTCAGAAGGTAAACCGCCTGTATCTCATCGCTGTAGTCATATCCTGACCAGCACATTGTCAGTACCTCGTCATTGATGCCCCGCATCTCTGAGATGACCGGTCCGTGATGGGTGTACCTGATCACGCGTGTCAGGGATGAGTCATCAGTCATCTTCAACTGATGTTCCTCTTCCCTGAATGGAAGCCACTCGCCGTTATACAGGTAGTTATTGCCTGTGGAGTCAACTGTTTCAACAAAAAGGTCGATATCATCAACGCTCAGGTTAGTCATCCCCCATGCTATCCTGTCATTATGTCCGGCAATGACAAAGGGCTCTCCCGGGAAGAGCACTCCTGTCACATTCAGCTGTCCGGGGATAACCTGGTGCACCTGCATCCAGAAGCCCGGAACATTGAATCCAAGGTGCATGTCATTTGACAGGATGGGTTTGCCGGTCTCGCTCCTGTTGCCGGAGACGGCCCAGTTATTGCTACCGGAGAAGGTGACAATGCCCAGTTCTTCCAGTTTATCCATAGAGTTGACCGCTGCCTGGACCTTATCAATCAGCTCATCCTTAAGCCTGAACTCCGGGAAGACAACCTCGTCAACCAGGGTCCAGTCAGCTATAAGCTCCGATGCTTTCTCTGGGCCCAGTTTTCTGCCAAGTTTATAATTGCTGACCTCACTGGAAAGGTTTGATGATGCCAGATCCCATCCTATAAAGCCAATTATATTGGTTATATCCATGGTTGTCCATGGCTCGGGTGTATATCCCAGCACCCTGAATTCCGGCGGAAGTTTCTTCCCGCATTGTTCTATCCAGGCATTGACCCCACTGGCATACGCATTGAGTGACTCCAGTATGACCGGATCTTCCTTCTCCAATACCAGCTTCGACTTCTCATGCATGCCCAGTGCCCTGAGGAAGATGTCTGTTTCAAACATGTCTCTCTTGAACAGTTCAGAGAGCCTGCCCTGTGTGGCATGCCTGACCATATCCATCTGCCATAGCCTCTCCTGGGCCGTGATGTAGCCGGTCATGAAATAGAGATCGTGTTCATTTGACGCATAAATGTGAGGCACACCGCGCTCATCGCGTATAACCCTTACTTCGGCCGTGAGGCCGGCAAGATCCTTCTCCCCGTTGAGATCGGGCAGGCCTGATTTGCGAAGTGCCGGAACAGCTATTACTCCTGCAATGAGAACAACGGCGATGATCACTGCAAGGACTGTAAGAATGACTTTAAGAATCTTCATATAGGTTGCGGTTAAGTTTGTTTAAAATTACTAATTGCCATGTAACTTCCAAAACCATTCCTTCAGCCGCTGAAGAACAGGTTCCTCCCCTGCGGGCAATCACTGCATATGTCAACAAGGCGGCGGTCTTGCATCACCATATTTCTGAACGATCTGTATTTTTCGTTCCTCCATATGTCCATGAATGATTTGGTGCCCAGGTTGCCCATCAAATGCGCTGCATTCTTGTCGAAGCAGCACGGTACCACATCGGCATCGGTGGTTATGACTGCCGAGGACCACATCCGTGTGCAACCCCTGACGGGTGAGGTGGTACTCTTCCATGATTGTCCGATGGCTGCGTAGCGTGAACGTCGCGGGTCAGACGGCATCCACTGACCGGCCCTGGCAGGGTCAAGGACCTGTATGGTCTTGATCCTGAAGTGTGCCCCCACTGACCTGGCGAAGGCAGCGGCAGCTTTTGCCTCATGCTCATTACCCCTGTGCAACAGGAACTGAATCACAATTTTCAACTTTGAGTGTCTCTCCCTGATGGTGGCTGCCAGCCTCGTTATCCCTTCAGTCACCAGGGCATGATCACCTCCTCTCCTGTAAAGCATATAAGCCTCCGGTGTCACTCCGTCATATGAGATGATAATTTTTTTCAAAGGAGAGTCTGCCAGGCCGATGCAATTGTCCCTGTCAAGATAATGGCCGTTGGTGGCAATAACGGGGTTCATCCCCCTGAAGAACCCTGCTATGCGGAAGAAGTCAGGGTGCAACAGCGGCTCACCCTGGAAACTGAGCCATGCAGAAAGCAGATGACCACGCAACTGCATCGCTATCTCCCCAGCCAGATCAGCGCTGATATAGTCATTCCTTCGCACGAGCATGCCGGCACCGGCAACACACTCCGGGCAGGCAAGATTACAGCGGCTGCTGAGCTCAATGCTTATCGCCGGAGGCGGCGGCGGTACTGCTGAAATACCGGCATACCTTCTCGCCGCATAAGTAAAAACAGTGTAACTTGCATTCAGGTATGAAAGCGCCGTCATAAAAGACAAATGAACAATTTTTTCCTGTCACTGTATAGGGGAAAGAGGGTTTTCCCGGTCATTATTATGAGACAATGATCCGGATTAAACACAAAAAACTAATATTATGAAAACAAAAATCCTTTTTACCGCAATAGCTTCGGCACTGCTTTTTCTCATACCTGCCGGTGAAATCATCGCATCTGCAGCCGGGGAGAGTCCGAAGAAGGAACAGCAGCAGGTTATTACCATCCGCGGCAGGGTTATTGATGCCGAGACAAACCAGCCTCTGGTCTTTGCCAGCATCGCCGTCCAGGGTAATAATGTGTCAACTATCACCAACCTCGATGGCGAGTTCACTCTCAAAGTCCCTGAAGGAGAAACCGGGAATCTCGAATTCTCATATATAGGGTACAAGAACAGGGTGATGGCCATAGAGGAGATGAAGACCAATGGCCAGCGAAATGTGATAGCACTGGAGCAGGCAATGATACCCATCAGGGAAGTAATAGTGAAACCGCTTGTGCCGGAAGAGATCATAGAACAGGTAATCAGCAGGTTTAATGATAATTATCCGCTGGTGGCCAATGACATGACAGCATTTTACCGGGAGACGATACGCAAGAATCGCAGCTATGTTTCAATAGGTGAGGCAGTTGTTGAGGTATTCAAAGCTCCCTACCAGAATGATCTCAGGTATGACGCCGTAAGGATCTATAAGGGCAGAAAAAGTACTGACGTGGAGAAGATGGATACTGTTCTCTTCAAACTGCAGGGCGGTCCCACAACCACACTCTACCTTGATGTGGTTAAGAATCCCGAGATCTTCCTTACCAGGGAAGCCCTCCAACAGTATGACCTCGAGCTTGCAAACATCGTAGTCATTGATGACAGGACCAACTATGTGATCAATTTCTACCAGAAGCCTTCAATCACCACACCCCTTTACCAGGGACGCCTTTTCGTGGATATTGAAACATATGCCGTAGCACAGGCTGAATTTGCATTCAACCTTGAAAACAAGGAACTTGCCTCATCTATGTTTATCAGGAAGAAACCAATGGGCATGCAGGTAACACCCGAGGTGACCTCTTATATGGTCAGGTTCCGAGAGCAGGACGGCAAGTGGTATTTCAGCCATTCAAGGGCCGAGGTCAAGTTCAAGGTCAACTGGAAGAGAAAACTCTTCAATACCAACTACACAACCATGTCTGAACTGGCCATAACAGACCGTACGGATGAGGATGTGGTAAAATTCTCCAACAAGGAGAGGATCAAGCCCTCGGACTTCTTTACCGAAGAGGTCACAGCTTTCGCTGACCCTGATTTCTGGGGTGATTATAACGTGATTGAACCTGACCAGAGCATTGAGGCAGCCATACGCAAACTTAGCAGGAAGGTTAAATTCAGTGACAGGACAGAATAGCAGAAGGCAGCGCTGACCTATGCATAGCGACAGTGAAATAATCGGGAGGATCAGGCAGGGAGATAAACAGGAGTTTGAAAATCTGTTCCGTTCCTCCTACGTTTCACTGGTTCGTTATGCAAAAACCCTGGTCAGGGATCATGACACGGCGGAAGAGATAGTCCAGGATCTCTTTTTCAGGCTGTGGCAGGACAGAGAAAAGGTGAAGATAGAAAGCTCATTGAACGGTTATCTCTTCAGGTCAGTGCACAACAGGGCGCTGCACCGCATAGAACACCAGAAGGTTGTTGACAGGCATGCCGGCGAGATGGTGGCTGCAGCCAGTCTCTCATCAGAGCCGGTGACCGAAACAATCTATTACAATGAACTTCAGGCCAGGGTGGCAGGTGTCCTTGAGAGACTGCCGGAAAGATGCCGGCTGATATTCAGGATGAGTCGTTTTGAAGGAATGAAATACAACGAAATAGCTGACAAACTGGCTGTCTCACTTAAAACAGTGGAGGCAGACATGGGAAGGGCACTTAAGGAGTTCCGAAAAGCACTTGCAGAGTGATGAAAAAGAAAATTAATACAGATAAATGGAGTGACCGTGATTGGGCCGGAGCAGCCGCGTGGCTGTCGGGAGAGGAGAACGGCAGCGGGGATAAAGCCCGCCTCCTGATCAGTGAGGATGCAGATATAATGGAAAAGTGGAATGACCTGAAATATCAGGACAAGGAGAAAATTGATGTTGATAAGGCATGGGCGAAGCTCAACCACAGGATAGAGGAGGCTGAAAGACCCGTATTAACACTTCCCGCAAGGAGACGGTCATTCTTCGGGACGTTTGCACGGATAGCCGCCATGGTAATAATAGTGGCAGGAGCAGGATGGCTCCTCTTTGTGCTTGCCTCTGCTGATAACCTTACGGTGGCAACTGCCGCCACTGAAAAAAATGTAGAAGTACTACTCAGTGATGGCAGCAGGGTATTCCTTAACAGGAACAGCCGGCTTACCTACCCGGGGGATTTCAGGGGCGAAACGCGCAGGGTCTCTCTCAAGGGTGAAGCTTACTTCGATATAAGTCGCGATGCAGAACATCCCTTCATTATTGACGCCGGCAAAGCCAGCATCAGAGTGCTGGGCACATCATTCAACGTGATCACTGAAAATAATGAGCAGGAGGTTGAGGTTTACGTCTCCTCGGGAAAGGTGATGGTTACCAGTGAAGACGGCTCACGCAGTCTGACCCTTGAACCGGAAGAGGTGGGAAGAGTATCTCCCGGTAAAGCTACACAGACACGAAATACAAATGTTAATTACCTCGCATGGCATACCGGCATGCTCAAGTATGACGGAGAACGCCTGGGCGTTGTCTTTGATGATCTTAAAAGGGCTTATGACATTGATATAAAGGTTGCTGACCCTGCCATAAATGACTACAGGCTCACATCACCATTTGAACAGCAGCCACACGATACCATTGTTAAACTGATTTGCACTACCTTTAACCTTCATTATGTAAGCGAGGGAGGAACCTATATCCTTTCCCGCTGACAGGGTGAAGAAGAACTGATGCGACCAAGGGAATCAAAAGGATTGAGAGTGACCCTGGTTGTCGGCCTGCTTATGCTAACCCTGCATTCATTCACGCAGGAAAATGTCCTTGACAGGCAGCTCCTGCTGCCCGGCAACAGCATCAAGGCATCCAGGGCCCTGAGTGAGATAAGCAGACTCACCGGATATCTCTTTACCTATGACTCCCAGATAATCAATCCCGGCAGAACATTCTCGCCGGAGGGACGGGAGATGCCTGTCAGGGAAATACTTGATTCAGTGACGGCAGACACGGCAATAGTCTATGCAGTGCTGGGACGACACATAATTCTCTTCCGCGAACTGGCATTTCCGGACAATGCAGATGCGCCAGCCGACTCACTGCCAGTTTTTCTTTCCATCGGTGGGAAGATAGTGGATGCAGCGAATTCAGAGCCTCTGCCCTACGCAACCATCGGCATAAGCCATCGGGGAAAGGGCACGGTGACCAACTATAACGGAGATTTTATCCTGAAAATAAGCGAGGAGAACCTCTATGACACACTGACAGTTTCATACGTTGGATACGTAAACAGGCTGCTTCCCGTAAGGAGCCTGCCGGGTAACGTCATGACCATCACTATGGACAGGGACTTTATCCCGATACCTGAAATCATTATCAGGGCTCAGGACCCGATGATGATAATCAGAAAGACGGTCTCGTCAGTGACATCCAACTATGGCACCACCCCGGCCCTGCTGACCGGATTCTACCGTGAAGGTGTTTACCGCAGGAAAGAGCCACAGATCTATTCAGAGGCAGTGGTAAAGATATACAAGAGCCCTTACGCCAGATCACTACAGAATGACCAGATCAAAGTGATCCGGAGCCGGAAGATGGAGAACCTGGAAGTAAAGGACACCCTGGCCGTGAGACTGAAGGCAGGGCTGAGCGCCACACTCGCCCTTGACGGCATGCGGCACCTTTTTGATTTTCTTGACCCGCAGTCATTTGATACCTATGAATATCATCTTACTGATATAGTAAGCATTGATGATCAGTCAGCCTTTGTGATATCATTCAGACAAAAGCAATGGATCACTGAACCCCTGATGCAGGGCGATATATACATCAATGTTGACAATTACAGTGTAGTACTGGCCGAGTTTGAGGTCAACCCTCTCTATGTGGACCAGACAGGAGAATCATTCATCAGCAGGCTTCCCTGGGAATTTTCAATGAAGCCCGAATATGTAAGATACAGGGCACGTTACAGGAATGTAGACGGAAGATATTATCTGGCTCATGTGAGGGGAGACCTTGGCTTTACCGCCAGGGGACGGAAGAAGGTCTTCAGCAGCCGCTTCAACGTTTTCTTTGAGCTTGCCATCACAGAACACCGCACTGAAAATGTGGCAAGGTTTGACCACGAGGAGCTGGCGCCGGTTCATTCGGTCTTTTCACGTACCATTGACGGATATGATACCAGGTTCTGGAAAGACTTTGACTTCCTGAAACCTGAAGAAGATCTCGTTGAGGCCCTGGAGAAGCTGAAGGTGAGACTGGGTGAGTTTGCCGGGCAGCAGGAGCCCTAGTAACTTTCCAGTATTCTGTAAAGGTCTGTCAGGTCGGGCGTAAGAATAATCTCCGTCCTCCTGTTTTTCTGACGTGCATCAGGAGTCTTTGCAGGATCAACAGGTATATATTCGCTTCTGCCGGTTGCAATCAGCCGCTTCGGGCTGATATGTGTATCCTGTGTCAGTACCCTGACCACGGTGGTAGCTCTCTTGACACTCAGGTCCCAGTTGTCAAGTATCTGCTGACCAGGTGCAGCCCTGTAGGGTACATCATCTGTATGCCCCTCAATTGTGATGGTGACATCCGGGTTTTTCTCCAGCAGGGCCCCGAGCTTGCGCAGAGCGGTACGGCCGTTGGCGTCAATCTCGTAACTGCCTGTCTTGAATAGCAGCTTGTCTTCCATCGATACATAAACCTGGCCGTTCTTCATGGTCACCGTCAGACCGTTGTTCTCAAACCCAAACAGGGCTTCTGAAACCTTGTCCTTCAGCACCTTTACTGCCTTCTGCTGGGCGTCAAGCATCTTCTCGAGCTCGGCAAGCCTCTCATTCCGCTTCTCGAGTTCGTATGTAAGCTCCTCCAGTGTTGCCTTCTTGGTGTCCAGATTCATTTCAAGGTCACGCAAAAGGTCCTCTCTCTGATGAAGCTCTGTCTGGGCCTGTCTCAGCTCAGTAAGAAGCCTCTGCGTCTCCTGTGCCTTGCCGGCGGCCAGTTCGGCCTGTGCCCTCTGCAGCTCCTCATAGCGCGTTGAGAGCCTGCTGACCTCTTCCCTTGTCTGACTCAGATCAGTGCGGGCTCTCTGCAGCTCGCCGGTGAGCCTGTTGACTTCTTCGGTCAGCTGCCCTGATTTCGCGGTAAGCTCCCTGTTAGACATAGCCAGCCAGATATTTTCCGCCTTGAGTGAATCACGCTCTGCCATCAGCATCAGATTCCTGTCTATGAGACTGTTGTGCCTTTTCCCCGTAACACAGGAGACTGCAGTGAATGCAATCATCAGAACCGGTAACATTATTTTCAGTGCTTTCATGATGTGAAAGATTTTTGCTTTCCACCTGTTGCGAAATAAACAATAATTGACCAAAGCTGTTCTAAATTGCCGGATGAATAATCAACAATGAAACATTTTTGCTGCCGCAGGCTGAGAAGGATATCCGCGAGGATTCATTCAACCGGAGAGCCTTTCGGCAAAAACTAAAATATAAGTATCTTTGCCCCGGCATCTGACAACCTGAATCAATGTCATCAGAACGACTGTTAGATAAGATTGAAACCCCTGAAGACCTCAGGAAACTTGACAGGCTTGAGCTGGTCAGGATCAGTGATGAGCTAAGGCAACATATCATTGATGAGGTCAGCAACAATCCCGGCCATTTCGGGGCAAGCCTCGGGGTGGTGGAGCTGACCGTAGCCCTGCATTACGTCTATAATACACCATATGACAAGATAGTCTGGGATGTGGGTCATCAGGCCTATGGACACAAAATACTCACCGGCAGAAAAGCACAGTTCCACACAAACCGTAAATACAAGGGTATCAGCGGCTTTCCCCGAATGGCAGAGAGTGAATATGATGCCTTCGGGGTGGGACACTCCTCAACCTCCATCTCAGCAGCACTGGGTATGGCTGTGGCAGCACAGACCAAAGGGGAAAAAAGGAAAGTGGTGGCAGTGATAGGCGACGGCGCCCTGCAGGCAGGGCTCGCTTTTGAAGGTCTCAACAACGCCGGCAACCAGCAGGCTGACCTGCTGGTGATACTCAATGATAACAATATCTCCATTGACGCCAGCGTCGGAGCCCTGAAGGAATATCTCCTTGACATAACCACCAGCAAGACCTATAACAGGTTCAAGGATAAGGTATGGCGACTGCTGGGCAGATACAAGAAGGTAGGCACAAGGGCCAGGACCCTGGCAGCACAGATAGAAAGCGGTATCAAGGGTACGGTGCTTGAACAGAGTAATCTGTTCGAATCGTTGAATTTCAGGTATTTCGGACCTATTGACGGCCATGACGTGCTGCATCTTACCCGTGTGCTTGAAGATCTCAAGACTATCCCGGGCCCGAAACTGCTGCATTGTGTCACGGTCAAGGGCAAGGGATTCCCTAAGGCCGAGGAACAACAGACCATATTTCATGCACCCGGCAGATTTGACAAATGCACCGGTGAACTGATCAAGCCGGCAGAGTGCCCTAAACACGCCCTTTACCAGGAGGTGTTCGGACAGACACTGCTGGAGCTGGCACGACAGAACGATAAGATAGTGGGCATTACCCCTGCCATGCCTACCGGATGTTCACTCAACATCATGATGAAGGAGATGCCGGGCAGGGCATTTGACGTGGGCATCTGTGAACAGCATGCTGTTACCTTCTCTGCAGGACTGGCAGCAAACGGCATGTTGCCTTTCTGCAACATTTACTCATCATTCATGCAGCGCGCCTATGATCAGGTCATTCATGACGTGGCCATTCAGGGACTCAGGGTGGTGTTCTGCATGGACCGCGGAGGACTGGTAGGTGCCGACGGGGCTACACACCATGGCTTCTTTGATATTGCATTTATGAGAAACATTCCCGGCATGATCACCGCTGCCCCCATGGATGAGGTGGAACTGCGCAACGTAATGTACACAGCCCAGCTGGAAAAGACAAAAGGACCCTTCAGCATACGCTACCCTCGCGGTACAGGTGTGATATGTGACTGGCAGCAGCCGTTTGAAGAGATTCCCGTGGGTCGTGCAAGACTTATCAGCGAGGGTACTGACATCGCCGTGCTGAGCCTGGGTCACCCCGGCAACTTCGTTGTTGAAGCCGCTAAAAGTCTCCGTGCAGAGGGGATATCAGTCCTTCACTATGACATGCGTTTTGCCAACCCCCTTGACGAGGAGGTATTGCACAGCGTCATGAAACGCTTCAGAAAAATCATCACTGTGGAAGACGGGATGATCAAGGGAGGCTTCGGAAGTGCAGTACTTGAATTTGCGGCTGATAATGGCTATTCGGCTGAGGTGAAGCGCATGGGCATCCCCGATTATTTCGTGGAGCATGGCACCCAGCAGGAGCTGTGGCATGAATGCGGGTATGATGCTGCCGCGATTGAGCAGGCCATTATTAAGGCAACAGGCCATTAAAAATTTTCGATTTTCGATTTTCGATTTTGGCCGTAATGAATTGCAGATTTGCTATTGACGATATTGGCCGCAGGCCATTAAGAATTGTAACGAAAATGAAAAAACTACTGATTCTGACCGCTATCACCCTGATGATCACTTCCTGTGCCCCTAAACCAAAGGAACAGTGGATTCCCCTCTTCAACGGCCAGAACCTCGATGGTTGGTTAATAAAAATAAAAGGATCACCCCTGGGTGAAAATTACAAAAACACCTTCCGGGTTGAAGAGGGAATAATGAAAGTATCATACTCTGAATATGACACCTTCAGGTATGAATTTGGCCACATCTACTACAGGGAGCCATTCTCCTCGTATAAACTCAGGGTTGAATACCGGTTCACGGGAGAACAGGCACCCGGCGGCCCCTCCTGGGGATTCCTGAACAGCGGCATCATGTTTCACTGTCAGGATCCTGCAACAATCGGCCTGAACCAGGACTGGCCGGTATCAGTAGAGGTGCAGTTTCTGGGCAGCACCGCGGAACGCGAAACACCCACGATGAATGTCTGTACACCTCATACTCATATTGTGATGGGCGATTCACTGATAACGCAGCACTGTACCTCCTCCGCTTCGAAGTATTTTTATGACGACGTCTGGGTATTGGCTGAACTGGTTGTATATGCCGACAGCATTATCCATCATGTTGTCAACGGAGACACTGTACTGACATATACAAGACCACAGATCGGCGGCGATCTGCCGGAGGGGTTCACCCTGCCGCAAGGCACTCCGCTGAAGGAGGGGTATATAGCCCTTCAGTCCGAATCTCACCCTGTTGAGTTCAGGAAAGTGGAGATACAGAAAATAAGGCAGTAGATGCAGGCAATAAAGGACCGTTCCGCCTGCCGGCGGAGAAGGAGCAATAATACAGGAAAGGGAAACAGGCAATAGCAGCTGTTTAAAAAAAATACCCTATTTTCGCATCCTGCAGCCTCGGACTGCAGACTGCCAACTGCAGACTGCAGACTGCAGACTGCAGACTGCCGACTGAATTATGCCCGGATGGCGGAATTGGTAGACGCGCTGGTCTCAAACACCAGTGGCAGCAATGCCGTGCCGGTTCGATCCCGGCTCCGGGCACCATGATGGAGGAAACAGACTTCGGTCTGTTTTTTCTTTAAAGAGATCTGCCTGAAATACCTTACCATCAGATTCTTAAAAACTTATTGCCCACATTGGCATCCGGCATCAGTTGACTTTCGCATCTCAGTGACGTAACTTTGATATTCATCAATGCCCGGACGCAGATGTCAGTAACCAGGACTGCTGTAAGTTTACTGCTGTTATTATGCATAAGCCTGTTCAGCTGCATTAATCAGGGAGACAAGACCGCCCGCTCACCTGTCCCGGGAAAAATCAACCGTATTGGCTATGACCTGTCCGGACCAGAAAAAACGATGATCCTGCCACCGTCACTTCTTGAAGTATCAGGCATTGCTGTCATTGATTCAACAACTGTAGCATGCATACAGGACGAGAATGGAATAATATTCATATTTGACCTAGGGCAAAATGAGATCACTGATCATTTCACTTTTTACTATGCAGGTGATTATGAAGGAATAGCACGTGTTGACAGCTCCTTCTTCGTCCTGAGAAGCGATGGGGTCATTTTTGAAATACGGAATCCCGGGGCATCTGAAGTTCAGACGCATATCATCCCTGCGGCATTTCCTGCGGCAGAGTATGAAGGTATCTGTTTTGATCAGGATGACCACAGGTTGCTGATTGTTCCCAAAACCAGGCCGGGCAGAGGCTCCGGGGAAGAAACGGATCATCCGGTATATGGTTATGACACCCGCTCCGGCACCCCCTTTAATGAGGCAGTACTGGAGCTCCATCTCTCATCAGTGATCAGGTACGCTTCAGAAAATGAGTTACGGATGGATGAAGGAAAAAATGATACCGGTCTCAGAATCAGCGCTGTTGCCATTCATCCTCTGACAAATCTGATTTTCGCTGTTTCAGCCGTTAACCGGATGCTCTATGTTTTCAATAATGACGGTACAGTCAATTACATTGAGAGGCTCAATCCGGACCTGTTCAACCTGCCGGAAGGTATCTCATTCCATGACAACGGAGATATGCTGATATCTAACGAAGGCAGTGTCAATCCTCCTTCATTATTGTTATTCAAATATCAACTACCATGAAAGCAGTAAGTGAAAAAAGAGACAGGGTGGCTTTTTGTATTCTGTTATGCTCCGTAGTGATTGTTTTCCAGGCATCCATATTGCCAGCCAATGGTCAGACTGATACAACCGGCCGGGAGCAGCAGGAGCCCGGCTATCCGAGAAGATACCTTTCACTGTTTGAGGATGAGGAACTCCTTGAGGTCTCACTTCATATGGATGTTTCCAAATACATTAGAAAAGCTGACAGGGAACAATCTCTTGATGGTACCATGATTATACATTTCAGCCAAACAGACTCCGTTGAAAGGAAAGTAACAATAAAATACCGTGGTCAGTCAAGATATGAAAGATGCAAATACCCGCCGACACGAATTGTTTTCAAGAAACCTGTTTATGAAGGCTCCGATTCAGGAAGAATAAAGAAAATCAAGCTGGTCAACCAATGTCAGCCAGGTACGGTTTACGGAGATTATCTTATCCGGGAATATCTCGCTTATAAACTCTATAATGTGGTTACTGACACGAGCTTCCGGGCCCGGTTGATCAGACTGAGTTTTATTGATCCGCAAAGGAAGCCAATCATACAATATGGGATCCTCCTTGAACCCGAAGGGCTGATCGAGAGCAGGCTGAACCTGTTCGAGGTGACATCCAGGGCTCTGTCTCAGAGACATATGCGCCCTGTGATGATAGACCGGATAGCTATATTCAATTATATGGTTGCCAATTGGGACTGGTCCGTGCCGGGCCAGCATAATATTTCTGTGTTTACATCGGCAGACGCTGCACCTTCGGCCATGGGAATTCCAATACCGTTCGATTTTGATCTGACCGGAGTGGTAAATGCTGATTATGCCATTCCCCCTCCGGGGAAAGGCATAGAGACCAACCGGGAAAGGCTGTTCCTGGGTATTTGTCGTGACAGAGAAGTATTTGAGAGTGAGCTTATAGCCTTCCTGGAAAAGAAAGAAGAGTTTTATTCTGTGGTTAATGATTTCCCGTACCTGAGCAAATCAGCAAAAAGGGATATTATTGCCTTTATTGATCTGTTTTTCTCACAACTGGAGAAACCAAAGGGCCGTGAAAGGATGATTGACATCTTCCAGTCAACCTGCAAGGATTTCCAGTGATCAGGTCTCATAAAAGATATCCAGGACAGCTATTCTTTCCTTGTAGTTTACTCTTCGGATCTTGATCTTCCTGACATCCAGGCCGGTGAGCTCAGCCACATTGGACAAAAGCTCCTTTTTATTGTGAGGCTTCAGCATCTCAAGGTTCCCATAGATTATAGGGTGCGAACAGTATTTATCCTTTTTGGTGAGGAAATATTCAAGCACAAATGCGGAAGCAATGATGATGATGTTGAAAATCACAACCCCCATAAACGGGAATTTCCCCTTCAGGTCAAGCGAGTTTAGTGCAGAAATGGCAATAACAGCAAAAAGATAGGCCATATTCTTGACATCAAAACTTATTGTCCTGAGGTTAAGGATAGTGAATATGGCAAACAATCCTATTGCCATCTGAAATTCCATGGCGACAATTTTAAGCATTGCCCCGATAAAGAAGATTACAATGCCCATCAGAAAGAACCCAAAGAGGTAATTTGACTTTCTTGAAAATCTGTAGTATACAACTCTAAGCAGGAGGAAGAGAAAAACAAGGTTCATCGCAAACCTCTCCATAATGGCCCAAAATGCCGGATTGTTAAGATTAAAAAACTCAGATGTCATGGTTGCCTGTACGAAAATTGATCATATCAGGTGCCGGAGTGAACCCTGATTTTCTTATGTATTGGTAAATATATGAAATGTTAAGCCTCAAGTCAATAATTTACAGAGAAATAGAATAATAAATATACTTTATTCGGAGCTTTTTCAATATGACTTTTAGCCTGCAATTAATTCCCCGGTCCGGCGAATGGGCATACCTGCTCCCGGAATCAGATCCCGGTTAATTGCGGGAGCCTTGAAGCCAGGGGAACAATGTCACGGAAGAAGTGTTATCTTTTCGGTAAATAATACCGGTTTAGCGACCCCGGATCAGTTAATAGTGCAAGATGCAATGAAAAAGCAAGTTCTCTTCCTGGCATTCTTCCTCATCCTGAGCCTGAAGGTGCCGGCAGCATTTCAGGCAGGGATAAGCGACAGCGTTATCAATGACGGACCCTATATTTTTCTGACAGGCGATACTATCAGGGTCATACGTATTGAAAATAATCAGCTCCGGAAAGATTATCTTTTGCCCGGCAAGCAGGCTGAGACAATTCTTCCTTCGGGGCAATCAATAGGTTACAAGGAACTGTCGAAAGTTCACGACATGAAGCCCAGGTACCGGCACCGATATAACCGGATAGACAGCATTGCGGTAATCAGTGACGTTCACGGACATTATGACACTTATCTTGATCATCTCCTTGCTAACGGTATTATTGACAAAGACCTGAACTGGAACTTTGGCAAGGGACATCTGGTCTTCCTGGGTGATGCTTTTGACAGGGGTGATCAGGTCACCGAAATTTTATGGCACCTTTTTAAACTTGAAGGGCAGGCCGCAAAAAACGGAGGGATGGTTCATTTTATTCTTGGTAATCATGAATCAATGGTACTTGCAGGCGACCTGAGATATATTCATGAGAAATACCGGCAGGTTGAAGCTATTTCCGGAGCGGATTACACAGACCTCTACTCCGGGATCACTGTCCTGGGCAGATGGCTTCGTTCAAAACCGGCAATGATCACCATAAACAATATTCTTTTTGTTCATGCAGGAGTCTCCCCGCAATTGTTGCGAAAAGGATTAAAGATCAAACAGGTCAACCAGATCTTTGCTGAAAGAATCATAGGTAAAGAAATATCTTTTCACACTGAGGATGAAGACGTGAAGCTTTTAAGCGGGAACGAGGGGCCTCTGTGGTACCGGGGATTTTTTACGGATACAACATTAACCGAAGAAAACGTGAATGCCATTCTCGATTTTTACGGTAAGGAACTTATTGTTGTCGGACATACACCTCAAAAAAATATCACCACCCTCTTTGATAAGAAGGTCATTGGTGTTGATACGGGAATTGGTTACGGACAACCAGGTTACATGCTTATCTATAAGGAGGGGAGCCTTTTCAGAGGACATATATCCGGAGCAAGAGGTGGGCTGTCTGATCAGCCTGGCAAAGTCATCAGGTGACCGGCAGCACGGTTGCTGTAGCTTCCCTCTGTATCGAAGCTCCCTGATCTCCTGAGCAGGGAGTTTTTTGAATATATTTGAGAAATCTGAAAAACAGATGTTCAATGAAGTCAGTCAGCCGGATCCTCTCCATTGACATAATGCGGGGCCTTACCCTCCTGCTGATGCTGTTTGTCAATGACCTTAACATGAAGGTAGCTCCAGCGTGGCTCGGGCATATGAAGGCGGACCATGATGGTATGGGGCTTGCCGACTGGGTTTTTCCCGGGTTCCTGTTCATTGTGGGAATGGCAATCCCTTTCGCCATATCAGGAAGAATGAAAAAAGGGGAACCAGGGGCGAAAATATTGCTTCACATTGCTGTCCGGACCCTGTCACTCCTGATCATCGGTGTACTTATGCTAAACTCCGGCAGGGTCAATCCTGAAACCACCGGGATAAACAAAAACCTGTGGGCACTGCTTATGTATGTCTCCGTCTTCCTGGTATGGAATGACTACCCCCGGGGAAGATACAACCTGTTATTCCTGTTAATGAGAGCTGCCGGCATTGCAGCACTCATCTTCCTGGCAATAATCTTCAGGTCCGGCACCGCAGAAGACCCGGGCTGGATGATAGCCGGCTGGTGGGGCATCCTCGGCCTTATAGGATGGGGCTATCTTGCCGCCTCCCTGATCTACCTCGCAGTTCGTGATTCAGTATCATGGAACGTTGCTGCTGTAGTCTTCTTTCTGATCATCAATATCTTCGACCAGGTTGGAGTACTTGGGTTCATGGATCCTTTGAGACCGGTACTGGGAATAATCATACAGGGCAATGTACCGCTGATAGTGCTTACCGGTATGCTTGCAGGAGTACTGTTGCGCAAAATGAAGGACTCCGGCCATGAACGAACCATCATTTTGTTTATCGCCCTGGGAATACTGTCCCTTGGCATCGGATTCATCCTCAGGAAATGGTTTATCATATCCAAAATTATGGCTACTCCCAGCTGGGGTATGATCTGCAGCGGGATAAGTTTTTTAGTTTTTGCCCTGATCTACTGGCTTGCAGATGTCAGGGGTCTGACAAGATGGGCGGCCATGGTCAGGCCTGCAGGTAAGTACTCGCTGACCACTTACCTGGCTCCTGACATACTCTACCACGCAATCTGGATGTCGGCCGTCCCGGTGCTGATATATAAGCAGTCGTCAGAGCCGCTGGCAGTGATCATCGGCTCCATTGCCTGGGCTCTTCTCATGGCCGGGCTCACATCACTGCTTGCCAGAATCAATATTAAACTGAAGCTATAATCCGCTTATTCCTCTTTGCTGTTTCCTGTTATCTCCAATACTACCCTGCGGAAGAAATCCACATCCATCTGATCAATTCTCATCAGGATTATTTCTTCACCGCGACTGTCCGTGACAGCCGGGACACCGGGAAGTGCTTCAGGCAGCCCGCCCGTGATGGTAGCCACAAATACACATGCTGTCAGATAGGTCCCAAGGTCTGACGGGTGGGTACCGTCAGGATCATAGAGCTTTATCTCCGGCCGCAGAGACCGGGCCAGAGCCCACGCCTCTCCTGCCGGCACAACAGTTGCCTTATTGATCGTTGCTGCCTCACGGTACACCCTGCTTATAACTTCCTGCTGCTGAGGAACCTTTTCCCTGGCCCAGGTAAGGTAGTAGTATGGCTCAGCTCCTGCATCCCTTGCCAGTTTGCTGAACAGTCCAAGGTAAAAGACAGCGCTGTCCCTCTCATTTATCGTTCCCAGGCTCCACTCCTGCAGCACCACAATGTCATAATCGCCGTTCCTGATTTTTTCAACAGTGTTGAGTCCGCGTGCCCCTCTCCAGTGCTCGCTCAGTTTCGCCCCGCCAATTGTAACCTTCTCCGTAACCAATACAGTACCCGTTTTTTCCGACAACACTGACACCACCTGGGGGAGGTTTTCAAAATAGGTGTAGCTATTCCCCACAAACAGAACCTTCAGGGTATCGCCGCCGTCCTGCGCAGATCCGCTGACATTTAAAAGAGTGAGTATCCCGATGAGGAAACCGTAACAAAATCCTTTTGACATATCTATTTCCTTTTGTTGTATTCACTTATAATCTCCTCCCGGCTTACCGGCTTTCCGTGCCCCGGCAGGAAAGTCACGCAACCGGTATCAATAATCTTCTTCCAGCTGCCTATGAGTATTTCAACATCATCGGCAAAGGGAGGAAAGGGTTTTCCCGGGGTGGTGCCAATGATTGAATCTCCCGCAATGGCTATCTCATCATCTATCACCGCTGTTGCCCCTCCCGGTGAATGGCCTGGAGTATGGATTATGTACCCGTTAATACCGAACCGGTTCAGGTCAAAGCGGTCAGCAAAGACATGATCAGCCCTGCAGGGATCATACCTGAAGGCCGGGCCAATCTTTCTGCCTATGCTCACCAGTCCTCTTGTGACAGTATATGTCCCCTCAGGGATAGGCGTATCCCCGCCGGCAAGGAAATGGCTTTCAGCCTCCTGGACCACCACCTCCGCCCCATACTCAGCCTGAAGCCAGGCAGCATTGCCGGCATGATCAAAATGAGTATGAGTGAGTATCACCGCCTCGGGGACCAGTCCCCTTCGCTCCAGTGCATGTTCTATCCGGGAGCGGTCAAATGAGATGCCCGTGTCAACCACGATAGTCCTGTTGTTCCTCGTAACGGCCCATATATTGCACCTGGCAGGTGTCAGTCTGATCACGCTGGTGCCCCCCGAAGTGTCAGGTATGTTAATCATGATACTAAGATAACACTCAAGGTATATCAGTTGTCATTTTGTGGTAAACAATGATAACTTTGGGACGGTAAAAAAAGCAACAAAATGATGATTATCCCTTTTTACCAGGTCGACGCCTTCACACACGGGCCCTTCACCGGCAATCCCGCTGCAGTATGCGTTCTGACCGAGCCGGTCACCGTGGAGACCATGCAGAAGATTGCAATGGAAAACAACCTGTCAGAGAC
>JAAZBN010000051.1 GCA_012513795.1 Bacteroidales bacterium
GCCTGTGCCACATTTTTGATGAGGAGGAGATTCCGCCTCAGCCTCTCCTCGTCAATGACATAGCATGGAGAGGGAACCTTGGTGTAGTCAATCATATCAGAGTTCGAGGTCTATATCAAACTTCTCATGCCATGGCAGGCCGAGGAGGGCCAGTTCTTCAAGGAAGGGATCAGGATCGAACTGTTCAACGTTCCAAACGCCGGGTTTCTTCCATAGTTCCTTCATATACATCATGGCACCCGTGGCAGCCGGAACGCCTGTTGTATAGCTTACGGCCTGTGTTCCTGTCTCACGATAGGCCTCCTCATGGCTGCAGTTGTTCCATATATAGTATGTCCGCTCCTTACCCTGCTTGTCGAGACCCCTTATGCGGCACCCGATTGATGTCCATCCCTTATAGTTCTCCCCAAGCTCTCCCGGGTTGGGGAGAACAGCTTTCAGGAACTGAATTGGTATTATCTCAACGCCGTTATACATCACCGGGTCAATGCGAGCCATACCTATATTCTGTATGACACGCAGGTGGGTAAGATACTCCTGGCCGAAGGTCATCCAGAAGCGGGCACGGCGGATGGTGGGGAAATTTTTGACCAGTGACTCCAGTTCTTCATGGTAAATAAGATATGACTCTCTTGGACCTATCCCCGGATAGGTCAATGGTTTGTGTATCTCGTGAGGCTCGGTGTAGATCCATTTACCATTCTCCCAGTATTTGCCTTTCTGGGTCACCTCGCGGATATTTATTTCGGGATTGAAGTTTGTGGCAAATGGTTTACCGTGGTCACCGGCGTTGCAATCAACTATATCCAGATAGTGTATCTCACTGAAGTGATGCTTCGCGGCGTGAGCCGTGAAGACACCCGTTACGCCGGGGTCAAAGCCGCAGCCAAGTATTGCTGTCAGTGATGCTTCGCGGAAGCGCTCATGATAGGCCCACTGCCATGAATATTCATACCTGGCTTCTTCAGGCGGCTCATAGTTGGCGGTGTCAAGGTAAGCCACGCCGGTTTTAAGACAGGCTTCCATAATATGAAGGTCCTGGTAAGGGAGGGCAAGATTGACTACAAGGTCAGGTCTGAAGGAACTGATGAGCGAGATCATCTCATTGACATTGTCTGCATCAACCCTTGCTGTCTGTATCCGGTTTCCGCCGATCCGTTCAGCGATGGCATCACATTTTGATTTAGTGCGGCTGGCAACCATTATCTCCGTGAACACTTCAGGCATGGCTGCCATTTTGATCACTGCAACTGTAGCGACGCCACCTGCACCTACAACTAACACTTTTCCCATCAGCTATATTTTAGGTTATTTGCAAAGGTAATTTTTTCGGACATTTTTTTAAGCCCCCGGACAGCTGTTTAAGTAAAAGTTATATTTTTGCACTCGTATCAATACAGTTGTCTTTTATGGACGATTATCACGCGAGCCGATTATTAATTTCGTTCTGCTGAGGAGAGCCTGAACCGGTACCTCTGTGGAACACAAAAGAGGAGGTACTAGAATGATTACTTACTGGCAGATGATCCCAAACGGTCTCCTTCCGTTAAACTCATTTGAAAAAGGTTGCATTGTAAACGTCACGGACCCCACTCCCGCCGAGCTGGGCATCCTGAAAACCACCCTGAAGGTTCCTGAGGACTTTCTTGCTGATATTCTTGACGTTGACGAGCGATCTCGCATGGAGGTAGAGGATGACACGCTGCTGATGATCTATCGTATCCCCTATCAGAACCAGTCTAATGGCATCCCTTTTACAACCATTCCCCTTGGTCTGGTGCTTGACAAGAACAGCCTGGTGATCATCTGTCAAAGGAACAATGAGGTACTTGAAGATTTTTTCAGCCGCAGCGGGAAGGGCATCACCATAGAGACGAAGATTGACCTTATACTCCACCTCTTCCTGAGGACAACCATGTTTTACCACCGTTACCTGAAGCAGATAAACAATCAGACGGCAATGATTGAGCAGGACCTTGAGAAATCGACCCGTAACCAGGAGCTGCACAGGCTTCTGAAGATGGAGAAGTGCCTGGTATACTTCACCACGTCATTGCGGTCAAACGAGATGATGATGCTCAAGCTCAAGAACTCCAAATGGATACGTGATTATGAATTCTCATCTGATCTGCTTGAGGAAGCCACAATCGAAAACAGGCAGGCTATTGAGATGGCCAAGATATACAGTGACATTCAGAGCGGGATGATGGATGCATTTGCTTCTGTGATATCCAACAATCTGAGCATAGTGATGAAGTCTCTCACCATTGTTACCATTATCCTCATGGTGCCTACGCTGGTTGCCAGTTTCTATGGAATGAATGTCCCAAACATGCTTGAGAACAACATGATGGCATTCTGGCTTATCCTCGGGGGTTCACTGATCCTGTCATTCCTGGGTGTGTTGCTGCTCAGAAGGATGAAATGGATGTAGCAGAGCCCACCCGATAGCCATCGCCGAGATGACAAGTATAAACCTGAATTCAATAATTAAGCTGTCAGGCTTGATTATGATCATAATCGGCTGCTCTTTCCTGTTATGTGTCCCAGTTGCATTGCTATATTCAGAGAGCATCAGTCCCTTTGTCTTTTCTGCGCTGGCAGCATGCCTGCCGGGCCTGCTCCTGTTTAAGTTCACTCCGGGGTCTGTCAGGGACAAGATAAGCACGAAGGAGGGTTACCTCAATGTAGCTATCTCATGGGTCCTGCTGGCACTGATTGGTACTCTCCCCTATCTCTTCAGCGAATCCGTGTCAGGATTTATCAATGCTTTCTTTGAATCAATGTCAGGGTTCACCACCACGGGGGCTACAGTTATTGGTAACATTGAGATTTTACCCAGGTCTATTCTCTTCTGGCGTAGTCTTACCCACTGGATTGGAGGCGTTGGGGTTATACTGCTCGTGATTGTGATTCTTCCGAACATGAAATCGGGCGGATACCACCTCTTCACCCTGGAGTCATCCATGAAACAGAAGATACTTCCGAAGACAAGATCGATAGCTTCAACTATACTTATCATTTATCTTTCTATGACCATTCTTGAGGTGGGACTGTTGTGTCTGGGAGATATGAACCTGTTTGACAGCATATGCCACACTTTTGCCACGGTAGCCACCGCCGGTTTCTCAACCAGGAATACCAGCATCTCAGAATATTCTCCTTATATTCAGTATGTTATTGCAATTTTTATGTTCCTGGGAGGCATCAGCTATATAGTCTATTATTTACTGGTGAAACGGGAGTTCAGGAAGATTGCAACATTTGAAGAGGTGTGGTTTTATTTCTTTTTTGTGACCGCTGCGGTGGCTGTAGTGACATTAATTCTTTATACGGGGACAGAACGCAATCTTGCCCTTTCCTTCAGGCACGGTTTTTTTCAGGTGATCTCCCAGATGACGGGTACCGGTTTTGCCACCACGGACTACATGCTGTGGCCACAGGCAGGCTGGTTCCTGATGATTCTTCTCATGCCCGCCGGAGGATGCACCGGTTCAACCACGGGAGGCATGAAGATGGCGAGGCATCTTATAGCCCTGCGTAATCTGAAGGTAGTCTTCAGGAGATTTCAGCATCATCATGCTGTGATACCTATTAAACTGAATGACAGGATTATTCCTGACAACCTGAATATTACCATTCTCTCATTCATCCTTCTCTACCTGGCCATCGCCTTTATAGGCATGCTTGCCATTCACTTCACCGGTGTTCCGCTGATTGAGGCTGTGGGAGCCAGTGCCAGCGCTATCAGTAACGTGGGGCCTGGGCTGGGTGCATCCGGCAACTTTGGTCATTATAACGCTTTTACCGGGAGCGCGAAGATGATTATGGCGGCACTGATGGTAACGGGCCGTCTTGAGATCTTTACCATTTTGGCTCTCTTTACCAGGTCATTCTGGAAGAACTGAGCCGGGTGCTTGACGCCAACAGGGTCTGATCTGCCCTTTCACCCTGCGGAGCCATGGTCAGGGCCGCCCAGGTGAGCCCTGATACTGTCAAGATTACGGGGTGTGCCACAATCAAACCAGTAACCGTAATCATGCAGGTAAGTCATAACAAGATGTTCCTTTGCCAGCATGAGATAGAGCGAAGTCAGCGAATAGATGCCCTCCTGCATAAGGTTGAAGATGGATGGAGAGAGCACCTGTATGCCTGAAAACCCAACCTCTTCGAGCTTTCTGCTGCTCTCAACGGTGATGATCTGCTCTTTGGTGGCGTTATTGCGCCATCCGCGCATTCGGCCGGAGGGGTCAACCAGGAGCATCCTGTTTCCGGGTCTGTGCCTGACGGCCAGTGTGGCCAGCGCGCCTGTTTCAAGATGCCTGCCATACATGCCTTCAAGGTCGAGATCGGTAAACTCATCCACGTTATGGGCAAGGAAAGGCTTTTCATCAAAGAAGCCGCGGGCCTTAAAGAGCCCGCCTGCGGTGTCAAGCAGTTCATCGCGTTCATCCGAGACAGTGATCCTGTATCCAGCGGTACGCAGTCTTTCTATCTCATCAAGCATCTGTTCGGGGTGGTGATGTATATTTACCAGCAGGTCATCAAATCCTGCCCTGACAAGCTTTTCAGCTGTCAGTTCAAGCATGGTTCTGCCGTTGATGTCAGCCAGCGCCTTGGGCTTTGTACGGGTAAGCTCACCAAGCCTGGTACCCAGGCCGGCAGCAAAGATCATGGCCTTCATGGTCAGAATGCTGTATGTTTTACTGTCACCTCAACACCCGGCATTGAAGAGAGCATTGATGCCACTCTTTCAGCGCACCATACCGAGCGGTGCTGTCCGCCCACGCAACCAAAGGCAACGTGAATGTCAAGAATCCCTTTTCTTCTCATCATTGGCAGCGAATTCCTTACGATGTTGGTACAGTCGCCTGCAAAGGCCACTGCCTCATCATCATTATTGAAAAACTCTGTCACTTCAGAATCCAGTCCCGTAAGCTCACTCAGTTCGGCCACCGTAACTGGGTTTCTCAGTCCGCGACAGTCGAAGACAAATCCACTGCCACTGTCATAGTTTACTGATCTTCCCCTGACATATGAGAAGCTTTCAAGGTTTATCCTTACCAGGTCCTGGTAGTGTTCCAGGATGCGATATTTACGCTGCAGCGGCACAGCCAGGGAGGCTTTCCTGAGTTCGGGAAGGTCTGTCTGCACGGCGCCGCTTTCGAGCAGCTCGTTCATCAGTTCCACTGCCGGCACTATGCTCTCATTGAAGGTGGGCTTGTTTTCATGCAATCCCCTGAAGCCAAATGCTCCAAGAGCCTGCATCAGCCTGATGAGAGTGAAGGCACCCTGATACATCTCAATGGACTCCCTGGGCTTACCTGTTGCGGCCGCAAAGAGATCAAGATGCCGGTCAATGGTAATTGTCCTGATCTTTTCAGGGATATATGCCTTGGCATCATAAACAAGCGAGGCAATATCATACTGTGGCGCTCCCAGCCTGCCTCCCTGGTAATCAATGTACCACGGCTTCCCGTCGCGGAGCATTATGTTGGCCGTCTGGAAGTCGCGGAAGAGAAAGTACTCCTGGCCCGCATCCAGAAGAAAGCGGGTAAGTATCTCAAAATCACGCTCCAGTCTGGTCTCATTGAATGGTGCGCCTATCAGCTTGAGGAACATGTACTTATAGTAGTTCATGTCCCACACTATACTCTGCCTGTCAAAGCTCCGGTGAGGATAGCAAAGCGAAAGATCCAGTCCTTTGATACCCTCGGTCTGTAATCTTACGAGGTCAGCAGCAATGGTCAGGAAGAGGTTTTCCGTCTCCTCATTGAACCGTTCCTCTTCCGGTCGGCGTGCGAGCCAGGTAAAGAGGTTCGTATCGCCAAGGTCCTCAATGAAATATATCTTATCTTCCGGATAATAGACATACACCTCCGGTACCGGCAGGCCCTTTGACCTGAAGTGGTTGGAGAATCCCACGAAGGCTTCGTTCTCCTCCCTGCTGGGATTCCATGCGCCTATGACCTGGTCCTCACGGCATATGAGCCTGAAGTAAATCCTGTCAGACCCTGACTGGGGCAGGCGTGTAATAATCTCGGGAGGGGAGCCCTTCCAGTGCCCGAACGCCTTTTCTATCTGTGTTCGTATATCCATTTCAGAATTTGATGATTATCTTTTTCCTGTAGAGAATGTAGCCGAATGCCCAGACTATCAGTACCTGAATTATAGCAAACAGCAGGCTGGCCAGTTTCTGCTCCTCAAACAGGGGGCTGCAAATATTGTTAAAGATCCACTTATAGAGTGTTGAATCGCCAATCTTGATATTCAGCATCGTCTTAGTCCATATCCCTGCCAGAAGATAGGTAAAGAGGGCATTTGTTCCGAAAGTATTGAAGAACCCTGTCCAACCTTTCAGGTTCCACATATCAATTACAATGAAGAGGAGTGCCAGTATCACCATCCCGATGCCACTGGCATAAAGCACGTAAGAGCTGGTCCACAACGGCTTGTTGATGGGGAAGTATTGTCCCCAGAGGAGTCCCGCCCCTATCAGCAGTATTCCGGTAAAGGTGAGCCAGCCCGGGGTCTTCCATGTCTTGCCGCTGGTGCCTGTGAGCCCTCCGGCCATGAATCCAAGCAGCACCGTGGCAGTGGCAGGCAGTGTGCTGAGCAGTCCTTCCGGGTCAAATGGCACGCCGAAGCCTTTATAGAGATGATTCTCTCCCAGCAGGGCTATATCTACCGTACGTGCGTAGTTGCCCTCAAGTGCATAGGGATCAGGGCCTCCCATAAAGTACATCAATGCCCAGTATCCGAACAGGATGACAGAGGCTGCTATCCAGATATAGTTACGCCTAACAAGCAAAACTATCATTGCACCCAGTCCCCACGCCAGGGCAATCCGCTGCAACACGCCCATAATCCTCAGGGTACTGTAGTCACGGGCAAAGAGGGGAAAGATGTTCAGGAACAGTCCTGCCGCAAAGATGAGCAGTACCCTTCTTATAATCCTTACGAACGAAGGGCCTGAGAATGCGAAGTTATATTTGCGAAGCGAATAGAACATTGCGACCCCGGAGATAAACAGGAATGAAGGGAAGACAAGATCTGTGGGAGTACAGCCATGCCACGAGGCATGCCTCAGCGGAGCATAGACATGACTCCATGTGCCTGGAGTGTTCACTATAATCATGAATGCCACAGTCATGCCCCTGAATACGTCAAGAGACATCAGACGTGCTGACTTGCCGGCGCTCTTTCCGCGACTCTTTGTTGTTGCCATATTTGTCTATTGATCCGGTAAAAATAGCAAATTGATGCCAATGAACCGGGAAAAGAATCACAAAGAAAAATGCTATTTTTGATTCCGTTCATAATCATCCCATCCAATGAAAAACTCAATTCTGACATCATTTGCCGCTGTGGCGCTCTTATTGCTTACCGTATCCGGATCACGACCTGCCGAGAATAATGTCCCCTGGAAAAAATATACCGGTGACAGCAGAGTGGACAGCATCCTTAATACAATGACTGTCAGGGAGATGATTGCACAGCTGATCTGGGTGCCGGCTTGGGCTGATGAGCGGGGAGGGAACTACAGGCAGGTTGAAGAGCTCGTTTCGAAGTACGGGGTTGGCGGAGTGATCTTTTTTGAAGGCTCGCGCGACCTGCAGGTTGATTATACAAGACGCATCAGTGAGGTATCCAGGCTTCCGCTTATCATTGCACAGGATGCCGAATGGGGTACAGGGATGAGACTGAGGGAAGTTGATGACTTCCCTTACCAGATAACCCTTGGAGCCTTGCAGAACGATTCACTCATATACCGCATGGGAGCCGCTGTTGCATGGCAATGCCGTGACATAGGCGTCAACCTTAACCTTGCCCCTGTGGCCGATGTGAACAACAACCCGCTCAATCCGGTCATCAATCACCGTTCATTCGGAGAGGATCCCGTCAGGGTGGCAGAGAAAGCCGTCATGTACATGAAGGGAATGCAGGATAATGGTATTATTGCATGTGCGAAACATTTCCCCGGTCATGGTGACACGAATGTTGATTCGCACACAGGTATGCCTGTGATCAGGGGTGACCGTACCAGGTTTGACAGGGTGGAGCTTGTACCCTTCAGGCGACTGACTGATGAGGGGATAGGGGCAGTGATGACTGCTCATATCAGTGTGCCGGACCTTGATGAATCAGGTCTCCCAGCCACCTTTTCAGAAAAGGTCGTTAAGGGTTTCCTGAGAGATGAGGCGCGCTTCAGGGGGCTGATCCTCACCGATGCAATGAATATGGCCGGAGCCACCTTGACCTATCCCTCGGGGATAGCTGATGCTGAGGCCTTCATGGCAGGCAATGACATCATTGAGTATTCAACTGACCCTGTTCGTGCCATTGATGAGATTGCCATGAGGGTTGAGAAGGGTGAGATAGCTGTCAGTGAGGTTACTGACAGGTGCAGGAGGTTGCTGGAAGCGAAACTATGGCTTGAGAGTATGAAAGGCAACGGATCTGACGTGTGTGGAGCCGGCACGGGCATCTCTGAGGAGGAACACCCGGCGCTGATACATGAGCTGTATGCCAGCGCCATGACCCTGATAGAGAATAATGACAACCTTCTCCCACTGGGAAGGCTTGACCGGATGAGGATTGCCACAGTAGCAGTCAACAGGCTGGCGCTGACAGAATTCCAGAGGATGACAGAGAGATATGTCAATTCTGAGCACTATTTTATTGATCCTTCCAATGAGCAGGGAACCCGTTATATCATCTCTCAGCTCAAGGATTACGATCTGATCATTGCCGGCTTCTGCGGCATGGATCAGAGACCCACGGGCCAGTATGGCGTCACTGCGGAGCTGAAAAACATCTTCAGCCAGATTGCCGCCCTTGAAAGGTCAGCTGTCATATGGTTCGGTAACCCTTATGGTATAGACAGGCTGGATATGAGCAGGAAACCGACAGCCATGCTGGTAGCCTATCAGGACAACAGTTACACGCAGCAGGTGGCGGCACAGGTGCTGTTCGGCGCAATACCTGCCTCAGGGAAGCTTCCGGTTACGGTCAATGAGACCTATCCGGCAGGTACTGGCATAAAGACAGCCGGCAATCTGAGGCTTCAGTTCGGCTATCCTGAGAACGCCGGGCTATCATCAGTCAGGCTCTTCAGCAAAGTTGACTCAATTGTAAAAGAAGGGCTTGATACTCTGGCATATCCGGGATGCCATGTACTAATAGCCCGCAGGGGCGTGGTGGTGCTCAACAAATGTTACGGGTTCCATCTTTATGACAGCACTGAGGCTGTCAGTGAGCATGATCTTTGGGATCTTGCATCGGTAACCAAGGTATCTGCTGCCACTCCCTCACTGATGTTGCTTAATGACCGGGGAGTATTTGATCCGGACAGGACACTGGGTTACTACCTTCCCTGGTACCGTTTCTCTGACAAAGGCAACATGCTGCTGAGGGAGATGCTTGCCCACCAGGCCGGTCTGCGGTCATGGATACCCTTCTGGAGAAATACCATGGAGAACGATTCCACCTTCAGGAAAGGTATCTTCAGTGACTATACCAACAGAAAATTTGCGCTCCCGGTAACGGACTCAATGTATATGAGCAGGCGGCATCTCAGGGAGATGTTCCGGGAGATACGTGACAGTCCCACCGGGGATAAAAAATATGTATATTCTGATCTCACCTTCATCCTTGCGGCAGAAATAATTGAGACTCTGACTGACAGTACCATTGACAGGTTTGCCCCGGCAAATATCTACAGACCGATAGGAGCATTCAACATAACCTATAACCCACTGGGGAAATACCCGCGTGACCGTATAGTGCCCACTGAATATGACTCTTTGTTCAGGCATCAGCTTCTCCGGGGCACGGTGCATGACGAGGGTACGGCCATGCTGGGGGGAATCTCCGGACATGCCGGTCTTTTCGCCACGGGCAATGATTTGCTCAAGCTGGTTGAGATGTACCGCAGGGGTGGTGAATACGGTGGAGTGCGGGTACTGAGCAGTGATATCCTTAAAGAGTATACGCGGGTGCAGTATCCGGAAAATGATAACCGCAGGGCGATGGGGTTTGACAAGCCCCTGCTGGGGAATGATACTATACCCCCGGAAGAGGCATATCCCTGTCCGTCAGCATCCCCGTCAAGCTTTGGGCATTCAGGGTTCACAGGCACCTTCATCTGGGTTGACCCTGATGAGGAGATTTCTTATGTATTCCTGAGCAACAGGGTTTACCCCACACGGAACAACAACAGGTTGTCAGATCTCTCCATCAGGGGCAGGATACTTCAGGCGGTGTATGATTCAAGGATTGATTGATTTTCGATTTGCGATGTTCGATTAGTGATGGGCAATTGTCAATTAACTCGCAAATCGTAAATCGTAAATCACAAATAAAGGAAGCTGCTTTCGCAGCTTCCTTTCTGTGTGCCCAGGACAAGACTCGAACTTGCACACCGTAACCGGCACCAGCCCCTCAAGCTGGCGTGTCTACCAATTTCACCACCTGGGCGTTGTTGGTGGTGCCCAGAACAGGACTCGAACCTGCACATCATTGCTGACACTAGTCCCTGAAACTAGCGCGTCTACCAATTTCGCCATCTGGGCCGCTTCCAGGATAAAGCAGGAAAATCATCCGTATGACGCCTGCCTCTATTTATCCATTAACGCGGGTGCAAAAATAAAGAATTTTTCTTAATCAAATATCCCGAATACTAAAATGACGAAAAATATTTGTGTTCTTAGAAGCCCGGATCAAGTCTTACTCCATTTACTGTCTCGAAGTACCTGAAATAATAGTAGAGCTTGCGTTCAA
>JAAZBN010000052.1 GCA_012513795.1 Bacteroidales bacterium
CGATGCCATCGGGATCGGGACTAGAGCGTGTGACCGATGTTCATTTCTTATTGGGGATATAGCTCAGTTGGCTAGAGCGTGTGACTGGCAGTCACAAGGTCAGGGGTTCGATTCCCCTTATCTCCACAAAAACAATACATTAAGAAATTGGAGTCCTGTAAATCAAGCATTTGCGGGATTCTTTTTTGTACATACTGCTCTATGTAAACCGGAGTACACCTGTTTGGTGGCTTATTCGGTCTACTTTACCTCGCCGGGAGCAATCTGACCACTCTGCTCCTCATCATCGCCAATCCTGAAAAGGATTCCGTAAGACTACAAAAAAACCAGGCATCCGGAAGAGCCCCGGTTCATAATCCGGTACGGAATTTTTCACTTTGGGACATTTAGAACAAATTTTGGCACAATTGGAAAAGTCTGCTATAAAAGAAACGTCGACCTTAGCAGTGGTCTCAATCTGGAATATTGGCAATGATACTCTATATCATGCCTGTTTAGGCTACTAACTCAAACATTAGTGTTATGAAGAAAATGAAGATGGTTCTGTAATCATTTTTTCTGACGAGAAGATGATTAAGAAATATTTTCCGGATGATGGAAGTACTGTTGGCTATGATGAGTACAGGGAGTGTTTGAAAGGTATGTTCGAACCCATTGCTGATCATATGGGAGCTACCATAACAATGGAGCATAATGATAGCCTGATGATAACGACAATAACAAAGAAATAAATATTCGCCTGCAGGTTAGACTGACTGGTTCTACTCAGGCGACGGGAATTACGCTTATACGAATGGACAACCCTGATAAAATACCCGGGAGGAGACAAAGCGCCTTATACTAAGCTTGTGTCTAATAACCAAAACACTAACGCTATGAAAAAGATTTTACTGACAATTCCAGTTTTGTTGCTTGCAACAATGTTATCCGGACAAACCTTGGAGAAAGGAACCCTGATCGGGTTTCATATCATTACACCTGACTTGAACCCAGATGTTACTTTTAACCAATGGAAGGATTTCGCTCTCGACAAATACATGCCTGCATTTAATAAAGAGTTTGAAGGTGAGATTACAGCATACTGGTTATCCGGTGAGAGAGGAAAGTATAAGAATTGTGTTGCATTTATAATGGTCTTCAAATCGCTTGAGGTGAGAGATAAATATATCCCTGCCGAAGGTAAAACATCAGATCTGTATAAAGCTAAGATGGAAAAGGTAATGCCTCTTTTAGATGAGTGGATGAAGATGGGGAACTATACCTCAGAATGGACCGATTGGGTAATCCAATAGGTAATCAGGTGTGGATGGGTGAGAATCCTGAAACAACCAAATTCAATGAAGGGCCTTCGCTGGATTAACGGAACTTTGTCATGAAAAACAGCCGAAGCCTCTCATTCAGCGCCATGACTCATCCTTCAGGTTGTCAAGCATCTCTTTGAAAGTGCCGGCGTATAACTGATGCCTCCGGGCAGATTCGATTGCTATATCTTCTTTTCTTTTCTCTCCGTCAGACAGGTAGTCGCCTGAATCATAATAGTCCAACAAGCCATTAAGGGCTTCTGCCAAAAACCGATTACTCATGATAACAGTATCCCTGTACAATGATCTGTAGCGGTCCGATACGCCCGGGGCCCCGCCGAGATGATCAATGACTGCAATGTAGTTCCTTGCCCATTTGGCTAGGTTCACCACACCTTCGCGGCCCCACAGCCACTCTGCAAAGCAATCGGAAACTGCCTCCCAGCAGGCATCAAGGGCCGGGGCCAGGAAATTATAATCGAAATTCCCGGGCTGCCCCCTGAGTCGACCGGCTTCCCTTAATTCTCTTTCCACCCGTGTCCCAAAATAAGGCATAAGCTTCAGGAATGTGATGGGCACGAGGCCATCACTGCATATTTCTTCGAGAAAGCGGAGGCTCTCCCTCAGCGACTTAAAAGATGACTCCGGCTGGAACAGTATCATGCCGTAATCAAACCCTATATCCAGTTCCCGGAGAACACTGACACCCCGCAGGGCTGATGCCACGGTCATTTTTTTGTTCAGCACTCGCAGGCCTGCATCAGTGCCGTCCTCCAGTCCGATGAATACCAGATAGAGTCCATGACTTTTCATCATTGAGAAGGTTTCAGCATCAATCTCATCAGGCCGGCAGTTTATCTTCCATATAACCTTATTTACCAGACCCCTCCTTTCCAGTTCGAGGCAGAATGATTTTATCCACTCATTGCCGCCTGCTGTTTTTACCGGGCAGTCATCATCCTGGAAGATAAAGATCCTGCATCCTTTTTCTGAATATATCCGGAACATCTCTTCCACCACCATCTCCGGTCTCCTGATGCGTTTTTTGGGGCCGCCGGCCTGCCTGTAGAACTCCCCGGTGTTGCAGAAGGAACAATTATAGATGCATCCCCTGCCGGCAATAAGAGAAGCATAACGGTACCCGGGGACATACTCCCTCAGCAGCCTCCTTGCAGGAAAAGGAAATTTGTCAAGGTCAATCTGCACACTCCGCAGCGGGGTTCTGATTATCCTGCCATCTTCCTGATATGCAAGGTTCTTTACATCTCTCCAGTTGGTTCCTGTTATTAGAGATTGTACCAGTTCCGGGAATGTGTTCTCGCCTTCAAACCTGACTATGGAATCAAGCTCAGGTATCAGTCTGAAGAGTTCCTCCGGGCAGAGGCTGGCGTACTGGCCTCCGGCTGTGAAGTGACAGCATACCCCGCTCTTTCTCAGGTATCTGATCAGCAGGGCAAATTCATCAAGATGGATCTCAAAGATCACCGAGAATCCGACAACCACAGGGTCAGCTCTTCTTATGCCGGCAAGGATCTCTTCCCTGTCATACCTGAAATCAATCATCGAAACATCAATGCCCTCCCTGTTCAGTACAGACATAAGATAACCTGCCCCCAGGTTTTCTTCTTCCGCGAAGGCAACAATCAGAACGGGTTTAAAGGAGGGATTCAACCCTTGCTTTCGAGATTATTAATTTCAGTGATTATTCCCTGAATGAGATGTGCCTCCTCCTCGGCGCATCTCTTACAATATTCCAGGATCATTGATGTGATTGCCTTTCGCTGTGCGGGGTTAAGATCCTGAATCCCGAAATACTGCATAGCATGCATCACAAATGGTCTCGGGAATGGTCTGATAAATTCCATGTCGTCAGTGTAAGCCATGTTTTTGATCTTGTTAAGTTAATACTTAAGGGGTTTATTCAGATCGTTCAATTTTTCTTCCAGGCCCCTGAATTCAGGGGTTTCTGACACTTTTTTCCACACAGGATCAGTATTGAAGAGTTTCAGTGAGAACCATGAGGGTTGGGTCAGCAGGTGTTCAACCTGACGTAGCGCTTCTGTATAATTTCCTGTCATGGCATAGATCTTTGCCAGATTCAAAATCATATCCTGTTTCATAAGGCTGTTATCTCCGGCAAGTTGCACGGCTGTTTTTCCTGCAATGACGGCATCGGTGGCATTTCCGAGGCCTGCATAGGCCAGCCCGCTGCAGCTGTATGAATAGAAGTCATCCGGGTTATCCAGTATCATCATTTTATACATTACCAGGGCGGAGTCATAGTATGACGCAGCCATCTGTTTATTGTTGATCAGGCTATATGCCAGTCCTGCCATGAGATATCTCAGACCCGGTGATTCGAAGCCGTCATTGGCAGATGATTGCAGAAGAGCCAGTGCGTCATGGTATCTGCCATCACAGATATCAAGCATACTGCTGTAATAAGCGTCTGTATGTCCTGTTCTTGCTTTAAGTGTGTCAAACACCCCGCGTGCCCGGGCAGTATTCCCGTCCCTTAGCATATAAGCTTCCATGGTATTCAGGTAGGGTCCGGGCCATTCAGGGAGAGCATCAATGGACTTCCGGAAAAAAATCAGGGCGGAATCGAAGCTGTGCATCAGGGCATATGATGTCCCAATATTGATAAGTACAAGGGCATCCCGGGGTTCTTTGCTGATTACTTTCCTGATCAGCTCCTGTGATCTCTGCCATTCGCCCTTCTTGCGGCAGACCATTGCCATGTAGAACAGGGGCTGGAAGTTTGCCGGATCTGTCTCTGCTGCCCGGCTGAACTGCGAGAGTGCCTCATTAAAATCGCCAACACAATAATAGTTGTAGAATCCGCGTGCAATAAACGCTTCAGCAAGGTTATTATCGAGCTCGAACGCCCTGTCAGCATCAGCTTTACATTCATCTACATGTGTTTCATCAAGCTGTCCCGAATAGTATCCCCATGAACGTGCAACAGCGCGCCGGGCATAAGCCAGGGCGAAGCCGGGGTCCTCATCTATTGCCCTGTCATACATTGAAATGGCAGCAGCAAAGCTTATGGAGTCAATAAACTTATTTCCGGCCAGCAGGTAATAGAGGGCATTATCAGAAAGAACATTCGCTTTCAGAAAGTCGCGGTAGGCACCCGGATTGCCTGTAGGGTTTTTCACCAGCCGCGCCTTTTCTTCCGGGGTGAGTACCGCCTGAAGGGTTGATGCAGTCTTTATGGCTATATCTGTCTGCATACCATGAAGATCATCCCATGTTCCTTCGAAGACACTGCTCCATAACTGCTGATTTTTCCGGACATTAATGAGCTTTACGGTTATCCTGACAATATCATTGAAGATCTGGCAGTTACCTTCAATGATATAGTTTGTCCCCAGTTCGTGCCCGATATCGGGTATTGACTTTTCTGCTTCCCTGTACTTCATTACCGAGGTGCGGGGCCGTACCACAAGGTCATTTATCTTGCACAGCTGTGAAATAATCTCGTCGGTCAGTGCATCTCCAATCCACCTGTTCCCGTCACCGGTCCCGATTAGTTCGAATGGCAGCACTGCTATGGACTTCTCGTTGAGTCCTGTTGTTCCCCGGAGTTTGCCCGGTGTTCGTGACAGTCCGAACAGTAGTGCAGCGATCACAATAAGTGGCAACAGGATGGCAAGCATGAGGGTCCTGTGAGAGGATTTACTTACCTGGTACTTCCGATAGGCGGCAGGTTTTTTCCCCGGCTCCTCCCATGGTTCTTTCCCGTCTCTTTTTCCTTTTGTTGCAGGGTGATTATCAGACAGCAGTGCCAGTATGATCTCCCTTACTGCATTTGCCGTCTTGTTGATCTGATTGCGGTACCTGGTGCCGGACAGGTTTCCGTGTTCATCGTCATCGGGAGTCAGGGGCCTGTTGACGCCTGGTTCCCTGTAGACAAAATCGATAGCCCTGAGCACGCCGCCGATCTCACTCTCAATCAATTCTTTATCTTCATCATCAAGCTCATGTATCCGCACAGGGAGTATCCGGCTGGCCACGTTACCGCTATGCAGGGTGACCTTCAGCCCGAGGTTGTCATTGGAGGCCATCTCTGCAAACGCTTTGAACTCATGTTCCCAGGCAAAGGATTTAGGGTCACAATAGGTACGGGAGATGACCGGAATAAAGATCAGGCATTTGAGCTTTTCCTTCAGTGATTCGTCAACGTCATGTGTATCAAGAAGTCCGTTATGAGGATTAAGATCGAAGTAAAGAGAAAGCTCTTCCTTGAACGTTGATTCAAGTTCCGCTTTCAGATGGTCAACAAACCGGGTGACCCATCCGTCATGCCTGTTATCGTTCTGGCGGTAGCTGATAAAGATATCATACTCGTATCCCGCAATGAGAGAGGCCATGTTATCCGTTCAATTTTATAAAGTTACGAAAGCGTGAGAGGCAAGTCAAGTATAATTTCAACCAGACCCCCGCCCTGCACGAAGAGTATCAGATTGCCGCATAACTGTTTCGCAGCAGTCAATCCTGCCTGAAATATTTGTCCAGCAGATTTTGAAGACGAACATCAAAGCGGAGGGATGAGAGGTCGGGATTGGCTTTCAAAGCATACAGGTTCCTGAACCCGTGGTCAAGGGCAAGTTCAATATAATCAAGGGCTTCATGGATATTGCCCTGTACGCACAGCACTTCTGCGAAGGCAAAGTACTGTGTAGAATCAAGTTCAACAGCTTTATTCAGTAACTGTCCTGATAAATCCATCTCACCAAGACGGGCAGCCACTGAGGCAAGCGTTGTATAGGTTGCGTAGTGATCAGGGTAATTTTTAAGCCAAAACTCTTCAGCACCTTCCCTGAACTTCAGGAAACAGGTCCTTGCTGCCTGGTGATCTCCCAGGGCTTCATGGCAGCAACCAAGGTTATAATATGCGGAGTACTCCCGGGGATTGATAGCAGGGATTTTTTCAAGGACCTTTATTGCCTCACCAAAATTCCCGGCATTCATATAAGTGTGAGCCAGCCTGTAACTGTTAATCATCAAATCCGGAGATAATTCCATGGCCTTTTGAAAGCACAGTATGCTTTTCTCTATACTGTCACGGAACAACCAGGCTGATCCCATATAAAAGTATCCCCAGGGATTATCTGGAATATCTTTTATCATTCTCTCTGCCCAGACAAAAACCGAATCGGCGTTGCCTATGAACTCTCCGTATATCCATAGAATGCCGGAGTATGTAAGGGCCAGGTGAGGATTCAGTCTGACAGCCTGTTTATATTCCGGCAGCGCCATTTCATACTGACCGTTTTGTTGATAATACCAGCCGAGATTATTATGAACCACAGGGTCATCCGGGTACATTTTCTTCAATATCTCCATAGTGGCAATTGCCCTGTTGTAATCGCGTTCAATATTCTCAGCATAGAAGGCAAGTATACTGTAACGTTCCCTGTCAGTCAGGCTTCCGGCATCCCTGGCTGCCTGCCGCACCAGGTCCCTGCCGGATGTATCATTGAATTTCTGGATCAGGATATTCCCCAATGACGCTTTTGCTGCCACAAATCCGGTATCTATCATAAGTGCATTCCGGTAGTATTCCCTCGCTCTGTTGAAATCGGAAAGGAGATGGCACTCATGGCCCAGTGAATACTGCTGCAGGGCAGGAAGCGATGAGGTGGTTACCCTTGTCAGAGGCTTATCCTGAAGTGAAATATCATATCTTGATTCTCCGAGATCCTTACGGATTTTCTGACTTAGTCTGTCTATTACAGGAAGGATCTCCTCCTCGGTACCGGCATATAGTATCTCTGATTTCAAAGGGTTGCCCGTTTTGGTTTCAATAATTTTTGCGGTGATGGCGTACTGGTTCCCGGCTTTACTAATGCCGGGCACAATCAGGAGGCTGATCCCCTCACGCCGGGCTATCTCACGCCCGGTATTCTCGTCGACATAGGTTTTATCTCCGATCTTCATCCTTGACATCACCTCAATCATCCTTGACCTGGTAAAAACATTCACATATCTCGACTGGCCGGCGGAGATAGAAAAAGCGGTATACAAAGATTTATCAAACACAGGATTACCGGTGTGGTTCTCAAAGTCTGTTATAAGCACCCAGTCACGTTTGGAGAATGGCAGTGTGGTTCCGCCGGTAAACAGATAGAGAGAGATAAGTGCCAGGATGATAATCATGGACCCTGATGCTATTGCCAACCACTTCTTCCGGGCTCCGGAGAGTTTAGTCCTGACCTGGTCCCCGGCAGGGATATCAGAAGGGGAGTCGCTTCCGGCCGGATGATCATCAGATTGAGCTGCCACCGCCCTTACAAGGCCTGAGATCACTTCATCAACCGAATTGGCGACTTTGTTGATCTGATTGCGGTAGCTTATCCTATGCATGTTTGTTTCCGCGGAATCTCCGGGTGTAAGGGGGCGGTTCACACCCGGTTCGGAGTAGACAAACTCAATTGATCTGAGAAATCCTCCCAGGGTTTCTTCAACGAGTGACCTGTCTTCAGGCTTGAGTTCATGAATCTGAACCGGAAGCACTCTTGATGCAACATTCCCGGCAGGGAGTTTCACTTTCAGCCCGAACCTGTCACCGGAAGCCATCTCCACAAACGCCCTGAACTCATGCTCCCAGGCAAATGATCGCGGGTCACAGTAGGTGCGAGATATAATGGGGATGAAGATCAGGCATTTGAGTTTTTCCTTCAGCGATTCGTCAACATCATGTGTATCAAGAAGCCCGTCATGGGGATTAAGGTCGAAGTAAACGGTGACCTCCTCCTTGAAGGTGGCCTCAAGTTCACTCTCAAGGTGCTGTACAAATTCGGTCACCCAGCTGTCATACTTGTTGTCTTTCTGCCGGTAGCTGATGAAAATGTCATACTCATATCCCGGAATAAGGCTGGCCATGTAATTATTTCATTTTATCAAAGTTAGGAAACTAATCAGGCCATGTCAAATAAAGTATTTCAACTAATCAGACCGGCAGGTCTCTGGCAGTACCAGTACTGCAAAAGAATCATACCCTGATGCCTATGATGGTAATATCATCAGTCTGGTCCTCTTCCCTATCACCGCGCCATCGTTCAAGTTCCTCGTACAGAATATCACCCTGTTCAGGCATTGGGTGATCACTTATCTCCAGCAGGAAATTACGGAGCCGTGTCCAGCCGTACCTCCTGTGAGTGTCTCCTCCGAACTGGTCTGCAAATCCGTCAGAACAAAGGTAGAGCACGTCATGGGTGTTCAGCTGCAGTGTTTTTGTTGTAAAACCATAGCTTCCGTTGCAGAACTGTCCTTCGGCGAGTCTGCCTGATAGATTACCCGAAATCTTTCCGCCGGCGACATGAAAAATTGCATTGCCCGCACCTGAATAGTCCAGTCTCCTTATTGCCGGATCATATCTGCACAACACAATAGTCATATCATCAGATATGCCCGACTCACGGTCATTCTTTCTCAGGAACCTGTGAATGCCTGAGTAGAGATGGACCAGTGCTTCAGAAGGATCGTCAATCTTCAGGATATTGACTGCCTGGTCAAGGATTCCGTATCCAATGGTGCTGATCAGCGCAGCCGGAATGCCATGTCCGGTACAGTCTGCCAGACCAAAGGTTATCTTACCGTCATGCCTGCTGAACAGGTAGAAATCACCGCTTACAATGTCCCGGGGTTCGAAGAGGATAAAACTGTCGGTGAAACATTCCCTGATTTCAAGATCACCGGGAAGAAAAGCTTCCTGGATGTGCCTGGCATAGTTATAGCTTCCCTCAACCTCACTCATGGTGAGTCTGATTTTTTCGTCTATCGACAGCAGTTTCTCCATAATCGCAGGGGAATTTCCAGCAAGGAGGCTTATACCTGCACTCAGGTTATGTGTGCCCAGCAGGAGCTTCTGTATGCTGCTCCGGGGTTTGAGGGCATATGACAGTTTTGCTGTATAGTCTGAAGAGACAGGGTATGCTTCGTATCTTATATCGCGCAGAATGGCAGGCACCATGCGCACCAGCTCACGGTCCTTCTCCTTCTCATCTTCAGTAAGCTCCTCGTAGGGCACCAGGTTGGGATGTATCCTGTGCCGGTCATCCCTGGTCCTGCCGGATGTCCACCCGTTAAGTCTCTTCTCCCAGCTCCACCTGAGATGTTCTACCCTGGCCATTGTCTCAACCTCCTCATCATCAAGATGAAGAGCCTTTGGCTTATGTCCCTTTATAACCGGTCTGATCCTGTAACCGATGGAAAGCAGCTTGGTTGGAATATGTAAAGCATTGCTTATGTTTGACTGGCGGATCTCATCAGGCAGGTCATCATACTCTGCAGCATTTTTATTTTTCGTCGCGTATTTTCGCGAACCCTGCCTGCTGACCTCCCGGAGATAACCTGCATGTATTGCCCGGGCGATCTTTCCTGCCATTGAGATGGTAACACCTTCTGTCTCCTCTGTTCTGACGATCTCATATCCTGATTCTTTCAGGCATGCCGGGATAAGATAGTTCAGAGTACGGAAGAATTCTCTTCGCTCTGCGGAATCAGGCTCATCAGTGTACCTGTCAATATCCATTGATACAAGAGAATCAATCTCTTCTTCGGTGATTATGCATGTCCTGCAGAAGTGTTCATAAGGCTGTAACAACAGGCCGAGAGCGCTGTATTTCACGGGAATGCCCTCAGAATAACGGAGCCAGAACCTCTCCGCGGGCTCCGGCAGACTTTTCAAGGCTTTTTTCAGGGGAGTTCTCTCTCCTGACAGCCTGGTGATCCTTCTGAAATTTCTCTGAAGGCTGTCAGCAACCGGTCCGGCCAGTTGCTTAATGAACCAGGCCGGGTCAGCCGGTCCGCCGTTTGTTGTCATTGATCCTCAAGTTCTATGAGCTCAAAGGGTATGTTTACTATCATCTCCATCTCCCTGCCGGTTTCCATCATATCATCGTCACCCCTGACATAATACCATCTTACCGAGACATCAGTGCCTTTTGACCTGATTCTTGCAAGTATCTTGCAAATGTCAAGAATGCACTTCGCGGATGCGGAATTGAAGTAATTGAAATTAAAATGGGAGATAACCGGTTTTATATTGTCACCTGATCTCAGGAGAGTCTCACTGTAATCATTCATCCACTGTATGATAGGGCCAAAGAACTCTCTTACGTCGTCAGGCCTTGACTCACCTGAGAACTCAAGAAAATGCTTTTCATGATCAAGAATGACCCTGGGAGTGAAGACAGTGGGACTGAGAATCAGCTTGTCCATCGGAGTGCCTCCTGAGATTAAGGACAAAAATCCGGATCTGCAGCTCTGGCAGTCATTGCTGCACTATTAACCCGGATTTATATCTCCATGTATTTTTTTATTAGTAACTTGAATATCTTGAACAAAGGTAAGATTCTGTACGGATCTGGGGTTGCAGGGGGGCTAAAAGAAGGGGCTAATCATTAAAATAAATCATCAGGCATGAGCGAACCCATACTGAAGGCTTTGATTCAGCTTTTTGCGCTGATAAGTGATGTGCCTGATGACGCTGAAAGATCAGGCAGGAGCAGAGACATTGTCAGGCTCTTTCTCTCAAAACACCTGAACAATGAACAGGTGGAAAAGTATATGGCCATGTTCGATGAATATATCAGGCTCTACCACCCTGATGACTTGTCCAAAGACAGTATCCGTGAAAGGAAGCGTACATCACTCACGGCAATGCGGATACTGGCCATATGTGAAAAGATAAATGAGGAACTTCATCAGAAACAGAAGATTTACGTTCTGGTGCAGCTGATGGACTTCATCTCGTTCAGCACCGGCACCGCAGAAAAGGAACTGGAATTCCTTGAAACTGTTGCTGAAGCCTTTAACCTGGATACAGACGAATACCGTGACATGCTGGCCTTTATCCTCGGGACCGGCGAAGGAAGTCTCAGGAAGGAGAGGATGCTGGTCATCAGCAGTGATTCTGCCTATGACCTGCAAGGGATTAAGCATCTTTATAACGAAAACCTGAGGGACAGGCTGCTGTTCCTCTATGTTGCCAGCACCAACACCCTTCTGATGCGTTACGAAGGAAGGGAAAACCTTCTTCTCAACGGACAGAATATCTTCTCCGGGCAGACATATGTATTTGAGCACGGTTCATCTGTTAGAGGGGCCGGCATCAGCCCTGTTTATTACAATGATGTAGAAGAGGTATATGTCGGGGAGGCGTTCAAGCTGAGGATTTCGCTTGACGCCAGGGATATCAGTCTCAGATACAGTAACAGTGAACACGGCATACAGAAGCTTTCCGTTCATGAAGAATCGGGAAAGCTGGTCGGTATAATGGGTGGCAGCGGCGTGGGCAAATCAACGCTGCTGAATATCCTTAGCGGAATAGTCAGGCCAGATACCGGCAGCGTCTGCATAAACGGATTTAACCTGAACACCGCCGAAGGCAAAGAGCATCTGAGGGGAGTAATAGGGTTCGTCCCCCAGGATGACCTGCTGTTTGAAGAGCTTACCGTATTCCAGAACCTGTACTATAACGCGCGGATGTGTCTCAACAGCCTGGGCAGGGAAAGAATATGTGAAGAGGTGAAGAGGATACTCAGAGACCTTGACCTGTACAGTGTAAAGGACCTGAAGGTTGGCAGCCCGGTGAACAAGGTCATCAGCGGGGGCCAGCGCAAAAGGCTGAATATTGCACTGGAGCTGATTCGTGAACCAACAATACTCTTTGTGGATGAGCCCACTTCAGGGCTCTCTTCGGTGGATGCCGAGACTGTGATGAACATGCTGAAGGAACAGGCTTACAGGGGCAGGCTTGTCATTGCTTCTATCCACCAGCCCGGTTCCGATATCTACAAGATGTTTGACCGTATTATGATCCTTGATAAGGGAGGCTATCTTGTTTACCATGGCAATCCCACAGAGACAGTAGTCTGGTTCAAGAAACGGGCCAGCCTGGCCAATGCTTTTGAGGATCAGTGCATCGCCTGCGGTCATGTAGATACTGACCAGCTTCTCCGTATCATAGAAACCAAGGTGGTGGATGAGTTCGGCAAGCCTACACCTGTAAGACGAATATCTCCCGCGGAGTGGGCTTCAAGTTTCATTGAAGAAAAGGGCAAAAAGGATACTGACAGGGTGATTGTCAGGGAGCCCCTGCCTGACAGCAACTATTCAATACCGGGCCTGATGAAACAGGCGGCGCTATTTTTCAGGAGGGATCTCCTCTCCAAGATAGCAGACAGGCAGTACATGCTGATATCACTGTTGGGCGCTCCACTGCTTGCGGTTCTGCTTGCATTTTTCACAAGGAACGTTTCAGGTCAGGCATACCGGCTGAGTGACAATGAAAACCTGCCGGCATATATGTTTATGTGCGTCATAACGGCTTTTTTCATGGGCTTGATCCTCAGTGCCGAAGAAATAGTGAGGGACCGGAAGATACTTAAGAGGGAATCCTTTCTTAACCTCAGCTGGATGAGTTATATCAATTCAAAAATACTGATGATGTTGCTGTTCTCTGCCGTACAGACAGGGACGTTTGTTCTCGCAGGCAACCTCATCCTGGGGATCAAGGGCATGACCATCACCTACTGGATCATACTGTTCAGCACCTCCGCCCTTGCCAGCCTGACGGGCCTTAATATCTCTTCTGCCTTCAATTCAGTTGTAACCATCTACATACTGATCCCATTCATCATTATTCCACAATTGCTTTTCAGCGGGGTGCTGATAAAGTTTGACAGTCTGCACCGCGGCGAGGAGGCGCATAATGAATATGTTCCTCTGCTCGGCGAACTGATGCCCACGCGCTGGGCGTACGAGGCGCTGGCCGTTGAACAGTACGCAAACAACAGATACCAGGAGAACTTTTTCGGGTACGATATGGAGATCAGCCAGAACAACTGGTATGCTGCATTTTTGGCCGAAGCGCTGCGCAGAGACCTGTGGGAGTGCTCAACTTATATTGACAGCTCACGGTATGCCGACTTCGTTGCCGGTAACCTTGACAGGCTTAAAAGGTATTTCTTTGAGCTCTCTGAGATTGCAGGTTTTGACCCGCCTCCGGGTGAGCTGATATCTTCTCTCAGCCCGGGGAGTTTTAATGCGGCCACTGTGGAATATGCCGAAAATTATCTCGACTCTCTTGCCGGCCATTTCAAGACTGTCAGAAAGATCAATACCCTGATAAAAGATTCTGTCACCTCAGCCCTGGTAGCATCAATGGGTAAGCCTGCATTCATTGAACTGAAGGAGCGCCATACAAACAACAGGCTCAGGGAGATAGTGCTTGATGAGTTCGGAACCGATAAGATTGTGGAAGCCAGGGGAAGGTATATCCAGAAGTATGAGCCCGCTTACAAGAAACCTGTTTCGGCCAACGGCCGTGCCCATTTTTATGCCCCCTACAAAAAAATAGACGGAGCGGAAATTGACACTCTGTGGTTCAACCTGATGATCCTGTGGCTTGCCTCACTCCTGCTGTTTGCAGCATTGTATTTCAAGCTGCTGAAAAAGGTGGTCAATCCGGCTGATTAACAGACACAGGTTTGATCCGGTCGATTACAGATCCTGTTTACCGGGAATATGACCCCTTAACTTCTTATGCGAGATCGCCTTTTGAAAGCTTCACAAGCTTCGGGATATAATTTTTGTCCTCGGCATAAGGGATGCACTTCAGGAATACAAGGTAAAAATCATTGTCATCATTCCCCTCTATCCTGTAACCCTGTGACAGATACCACTTCTGCCACAGTGCATAATCAATCACCGAGTCAGACCAGTGGGCATATCGGGCATGTTCCTTATAGATCCCCGCAGCAACGGTTGGCCTGTATTTCGGATATCTCATTCCAAAGAGATTATTTGCGTTGAGGAAAATATCGGAAGTGTAATATCCGGTTTCAAGTTGCGACTGAAGGATAACTATATCCTGGTATTTCACTCCTTCGAATTCAAGGCATTTTTTCAGCAGGTCTTCGCTGAATGACTGATATCGGATATCAAAATAAAAGAGTGACCTCTCAGCATGGATCTTCATCTCTTCTGTCATCACAAGACTCCCTCCGGGAACAAGGTAAGAGTTCAGGAGAAAGATCACACCCAACAGTATGGCACGTATCGCAGAGCGATTTGGAAGCTGTTCCTGCCATACCTTACGTATTGCCTCCATGTACCCGGAAGCAAAACGCAGACCTGACGATATTTGTTTGATTGTCTTCATGGCTGTTCGTTTTGACCTTCGGTACAAAGTTACACCACATACCCTTGCCGGGCAAGGGGGTCAGGCTTGGAATTACATGATATTGTGTCAGTTACGGATGCCGCTCATCAATTTTTTACGGTAATTCACTGCCCCGGAAGACCATCTGGCAACCGAAAATATACACTTGGTCAAAAAGAGATTGAATTTTACGACAAGACAGGCTTTTAGATGCCGGAACTGTATCTTACGCCGGCATATATGTCTAATTATATAGCAGTTATAAAATTCTCACACCTAAGATAATGTTATCCCGGTTTTTGACTAACGGAAAATAATCAATGATTAGATCTCAGTTGACTTCGGCGTCCATTTTGACCCGCAGTGATACTGCTACAAGATCCTTCCTGACTGATCCCTTCTGAACCTGACCCGGGTTACCTCATTGACCCAGCCGCCGACGGTGATGACTGTGCCCTCGTCGAGGATACGGCGGTAAAAACACTCTTCTTTGGTTGGAAAGAGCCCGGACCAGACTTTCATTTTGGGTTCCGCCTCCTGCCTCAGCGAGGGATCAACTTTAATGGCAGCCTCAAGGTAATCAACCGCAACCCAGTATGCTGCATGATTGTCGAAGTCGTTTCCCAGCTCTGCCCCCGCATAGCATTCAGCCAGAATCATCAGGGCCCTGGCATTGCGGCTATTCAGTTGCCATGCATGTTCAGCACGGTTCCTTGCCTCCTGCCTCCTGCCCTGTTGCAGGTCTGACAGTGCGATCCTGTTGAGGACCCCGGAGCGGGAGATGCTGCTGGTGTCACGGTTATAGGCTTCAGTGAAGTATGATATGGCCCGATCATTGTCATTGCGTAAGATATTCAGCTCTGCCAGCCTGAGAGCGTTTTCCACCGAGCGTTTGTTGGTGTACATTTTTACAGCAACGTTATAATAAAGGTCTGAACCGTTACAGTCAGCCATGGTAAGCATATCATACACCTTTCCTATGAAGAGAGTGTCACGAAAGTTACGGTCGACTTTCGCGGCATAAAGGGTCGTCAGCCCCTCGCAGGTCATGGCGCCGCTGGTCCTGTAGAATGTCTCCATGTTCTCCAGATCTTCAGAATTATTGCACTCAGCCTGGCCGTTATCAATTCTGTCATCAACAGTACCGATAGATGTAATGAATGCATTTGCCATCTCTTCTGAATCTATAATACCCATTGCATAGAGGCTGGCAGCAACGGTTGCCATACGCACAAAATCTGCACATCCCATCTGATCCGGGTAACTCTCGGCCGCCTCCAGCAGTATGTTGTAGCACAGCCCGAGGTATTCCGGGTCGTCTCCTGCCAGGTCAAGCAGGAGTTCAGCCTTATGCAGGTCATTTGCAGGTTTATTGCCGAAATAATAAGTCCGTTGAGTCAGAACCATCAGGATTGTGTCAACATATTCCTGCAGGCCGTACCGGTCGAAGAGCTCCCTGTACAATGATTCTCCATCAGTGTATACAGCTTCAGATATGGCAGGGCACCACAATATTACATCACGCAGGTATCCGATTGCAGCGTCCGGGTAGCCATTAAGCCTCGCAGCACTGCTGAGCATGATGTTTTCCCGGCATTTCAGGGTGTCACCGCTATGCCCGTATGTGTTGGCCGTCCCTGGAACGTCCTGTGCCGTGATCAGTGCCGGCAGGGCCAGCATGAATATCGTGGCCATAAGCGGGATTATCCGTCGGCCATATTTCCCTTTTATCATCATCTTTTGCTTCCTTGTTTTTTGAAGGTAATGCAACCAATACTCTATATAACTCTCAGGGAGGAATATTCGTATCCGGGATCTGTTGCAGGAATAATAAATTATCTCTCCGCAACTGTCAGAACCGGGACCGGCAGTCAGCGGACCGGGCTTTGCCGGTCATGCCTGCATAAATATTGCGCAAATGTCTTATTGTCAGCAATCTTTTGCATGAATCAACGTTTAATATAAACGGATAATGGGTCTTCCATCATTCAGTATGCTGGCATACGGGGAAAAAGGGCCCTGCTCAGGAAGAAAAACAGGTGTTTCAAACTATATGGACTACAATTTTCATATTATGAGTCTGCCTCATGGAAGAACGTACCTGCTGAATACCTCGAGGGATGTTGTGATCAGATCATCACCCGGCAAGACAAGCAGGTTTTACGCCAAGGAGAGAGGCGGGAAAGAGTATGAACTGCACCACCTGAGTGACCTGCTGCATGACACGCTCAAGACAGCAAGGAAGATCACGAGGGTGGAATATTCGCTCTTCTGACCCGCACGCGGTTCATTCCCCGGGCATGGCGTGCAAAACGAACGCACACCAGGAGCCAATGGCAGATGTTTACCGGTCAATGCCGGCCGGCCCTCACTGTATACACCTTCAGATTTCCGCTCGTATAATTGTGCAACATACGGCAACCTGTTCCTTTTCCGGACGTATAAGATAAAAAAAGCTATTTTTGGATATCCGGGAACTACGTTCTCTTAAGACTGACCTGCGATATCCGTGATTTATACAGAAAGATGCGTTTCCGACTGCCCATTGTTCTTCTCATGTTCACTCTGTGCTCTGTCACCCGGGGCCAGGTTGACTTCAGCACAGGTTCCTCCTACAGGTACCTTAAGGGTTCGGGTGCCGGCAGCCTGCCGGCAGACTGGATGACTGACACCTTCAATGATTCAGGCTGGAGCCTGGGCAATGCTCCTTTCCGTTATGGTGACGGCACCGGAGGCTTGGTGCTTAATGATATGATTAACAACTACTCTACCCTCTATCTCAGGAGTACTTTCAATGCTTTTTCTGTTGACAGGATAAAAAACATATTGTTCAATGTCAATTATGACGACGGATTTGTGATCTGGGTCAACGGCACGCGTGTCATGAGCAGAAATGCCCCGGCTACGCTCTCATCCACCGCCTTTGCCCCGGTGAACCACGAGTCGGGCATCTTTGAGCTCTATACCCTCGACTCTGCTGACGTGCCTCTTGTTGAGGGCACGAACCTGCTTTGCATACAGGCATTCAATCTTTCACTCAACAGTTCAGACTTTTATTTTGACCTCGGTATCAATGCTTCACTGTCGCTCCCCGAAGTGCCTGACAGCCTCCCCCTGAACATCAGTCGCGATGCCGGATTCTGTGATGCTCCCTTTGACCTGGTGATCACTTCCGGTGAGCCGGGATATGATGTTGTTTATACAATTGACGGCAGTAATCCGCAGACATCCTCTACTGCCATCAGGAGCGGCACTGCTGTAACCGTACGGATTGATCCTGATATATCCATCGGGCGTCCACGGACGCCGGTATTCATTGTAAGAGCCTCACTCGCAATGGACGGCTATTCACCCTCGAAGCCGGTAACAAGATCATTCATCTTCACTGACAAGGTCCTTGCCCAGGGCCACCCCGGCGGGGATTGGCCCACATCATCAGTCAACGGACAGGTGATAGACCTGGATATGGATCCCGATGTGGTTAATGATCCTCGCTACAGTCCATATATGGGCACAAGCCTGAGGGATATTCCTTCGATTTCACTGGTAACGGATAATGCTGATATGTTCAGCCCCTCACAGGGAATATATGTTAACGCATACATGCACGGCGAGGAGTGGGAACGGCAGTGCTCACTTGAGCTCATTGATACCGACAACTCGGTAGAGTTCAGCGTGAATGCCGGTGTTCGTATACGTGGAGGTGCGAGCCGCAGACCGGAGAACCCCAAGCATGCCTTTCGCCTCTTCTTCAGGAAAGAGTATGGGCCGGGCAAGTTGCGCTATCCGCTATTCGGGGATGAGGGGGCTGACGAATTCGACAAGGTCGACCTCCGTACTGAGCAGAACTACTCATGGAGCCTGGAGGGCGATCCTCACAACACCTTCCTGAGGGATATTTTCTCCAGGGACACGCAGCGCGACATGGGACAACCCTATACAAGAGGACGATATTATCATCTGTACCTCAACGGCATGTATTGGGGACTATATCAGACTGAGGAACGGCCTGATGCCGACTATGCCGAAACTTATTTTGGCGACAGCGAGGATGACTATGATGTCATAAAGGTGTCCACCGAAGCATGGCCATATTTCAATGAAGCAACTGACGGAACAATGGCGTCATGGCAGGAGATGTGGAACAGGTGCAACCGCGGTTTTGCATCCAATGCAGACTACTTCGCCCTGGAGGGAAGGGACCAGTACGGCAATCCGGTGAAAAATACCCGGGTCTGGGTAAATATTGACAACCTGATAGATTACCTGCTTGTAATATTCTATACCGGCAACTTCGACGCACCGGTATCTGCCTTCGCGTCCAACTCCATGGCCAACAACTACTTCGCCATACTGAACAGGAAAAACAAAGGTGAAGGCTTTGTCTTTCTGACTCATGATTCGGAGCATTCAATGTTCGTTAACCGGTACTCTCTCACCGATGGCATCACTGAGAACAGGGTCACCATCAATGATCCTTCGATGTCAGTATCGGGAGTGAACAATTTCCAGCCACAGTGGCTTCACCACAGACTCGTATCCAATGCTGAGTACCGGCTTCGCTTTGCAGACAGGGCCAGGAAGCATTTCGATATTGGTGGCTCCCTCTCGCCCGGCAAGTGCATCAACCGGTTCAGGTCCAGGAGACAGCAGATAGACATGGCAATAATTGCTGAGTCGGCCAGATGGGGTGATGCGAAGAGCTCCAATCCCAGGGACAGGATTGACGACTGGCTGCCAGAGGTAAATGATATTGAGGATAACTATTTCCCGGCAAGGTCAGACATTGTGATCAGCCAGCTGAGGTCAGCAGGACTCTTCCCGACTCTGGCGGCCACGGTGGTCAAAGAGTCCGGAATGATCCTCGCTGATGAGCGAACCATCTCATACCCGGTGACCGTGACACTGGAGAACCCAAACGGGAGGGGATACATTTACTACACCACTGACGGCAGTGACCCGCGTCAGACGGGAGGAGCAGTGTCCGCAAAGGCAGTCAGGGTAACAAACGGGGCAAATCTTGATATTCAGGGGTCAACAATTTTCAGGTCACGCATCCTTGACGGTCAGACATGGAGCGCACTCAAAGAGGTAAGATTCACCATGGCCAATGAGGACTACTCATTCCTGAAAATATCTGAGGTGCATTATCATCCAGAAGACCTGGTTGTTGGTGACCGTACCGTTGATGGCAAGGACCTGGAGTTCCTCGAACTGAAAAATACCGGTACGAACGCAGTGGATATTTCCGGAGTGACAATTGATACCGCTGTCAGACACACAGTGCCTGCCGGTGTGATGCTGCCGCCAAAGGGATTTTATGTTATTGCCTCAAAACCGGAGGAATTCTATTCATATTACGGTAGAAGTCCCAGTGGTAACTTCAGCGGTAATCTCTCCAACGCCGGCGAATTTGTCCTGATCAATGACAGGAACATGAACAGGATACTCTCCTTTACCTATTCTGATGCTTCGCCGTGGCCGGCTGAGGCTGACGGTGACGGTTACTCTCTCGTTCCACAGATAGCCGATCCCACAGGTGATCCTGACCTGGCAGCTTACTGGCGACGATCTGCCAACGTCGGGGGCTCACCATTTGCTGACGATCCGGTATCCACATCTGCAGGAGAGGTTTTCATGGAGAAGCAGGGCAGGCTAAACATCTACCCCAACCCGACAAGCGGCGTTGTAGTGGTGAGCACTGGCGAAGAGTGTGAAGGCACAATAAAACTGCGTTTCATCTCCATGACGGGAACAACTGTTATGGTGAAAGATATTGATGGCACAACTGTGCTGGACCTGTCAGATAGCGGGCTTGAGACAGGAGTATATACCGTTGTTGCCGAACACAGGGGTGGTACATACATGACCAAACTGGTGTACCTCCCCCGAAGATGAAGATCCGGGGGTAATCTGAGAGTGCCAGCCTGGTGTAAGCCAGTGCGGCAAAATGGTTTTGAATTCTAATGCTACTTATTGTATTTTTGCAGTGACTAACAGTCAGTCAGTATGGAAACAGGGAAGAAGAAAGTAGGTTTGCGTATGGCAGGGATCCTTCTCATGCTTTATATGCTGAGCTTCACCTCATGTGACACGGTTGAGATCTGCTGGTACTGTGAGAATCCCCGTAATACAAGTGAGTGGCAGTATGTATGCAATGCCATGTCCAAGACCAAGCTTGAATCATATGGCTGGGTCTGCACTCCTTACTGACCCTGCACTCAGATTATTTTCCTGTCCGATTCTGTCAGTCAGTTTTCATCTTCCCGGGTCTGATCATATTCTCCGGGACCAGTATCTCATCAAGCTTCTCCTTAGTCATAAGGTTTTTGTTCAACACCAGGGTATAAACGCTCTCTCCTGACCGCAGCGCCTCGCTGGCCAGCTCATTTGCTGCCTTGTATCCTATCCACGGCACCAGGGCTGTCACCAGGCCAATACTGCTCTCCACCATTGATCTGCAACGCTCCTCGTTGGCTGTTATACCTTCCACGCAGCGGTATCTCAGTGTATCCATACCGTTAATAAGCATCTCAACGGACTCAAAAACGCTCTGCACGATAATGGGTTCGAATACATTTAGCTCCAGTTGTCCTCCCTCCGAGGCGATGGTGACCGTCAGATCATTCCCGATGACCTTAAAGGCAATCTGGTTGACCACCTCTGGTATGACGGGGTTGACCTTGCCTGGCATAATGGATGATCCCGGCTGCATGGGAGGCAGGTTGATTTCATTGATGCCGGCCCGCGGTCCGGAAGAGAGCAGCCGCAGATCATTGCATATCTTGGAGAGCTTGATGGCAAGTCTCTTAACTGCTGAGGAATACATTACAAAGGCTCCGGTATCCTGGGTAGCCTCTACCAGATCGGAGGCCAGTACCAGCTCCAGCCCCGTGATCCTGCCCAGGTGCTTTATCACTTTGGCTGAATAGCCCGGCTCAGAGTTGATGCCCGTGCCGATAGCCGTTGCACCCATATTTATCTCCAGAAAGAGGCTGGCATTCTGGTTGAGCCTCTCTATCTCCTCATTAAGAGTAACAGCGTAAGCTTCAAACTCCTGCCCGAGAGTCATCGGAACAGCATCCTGCAGCTGTGTCCTTCCCATCTTCAGTATATGTGAAAATTCCTTCCCCTTCCTGCGGAATTCTCCGGCCAGTGTCTTCAGAACTGACACCAGCTTCCTGTTGGAATTATACAGTGCTATCTTGACGGCGGTGGGATAGGCGTCATTGGTTGACTGTGAAAGGTTCACGTGGTTATTTGGGTGGCACCGGGCATAGTTGCCTTTCTCCTCTCCCAGTATCTCCAGTGCCCTGTTGGCTATTACCTCGTTGGCATTCATATTGGTTGAGGTGCCCGCCCCGCCCTGGATCATGTCAACCACGAACTGGTTATGATACTTACCGTTCTGTATCTCCCGGCATGCCGTAACGATGGCGTCCCTGACATCCTTTTCAAGCAGTCCCAGCTCAAAGTTCGCCTCTGCCGCTGACTCCTTCACCATTGAAAGGGCCTCTATCAGCGAGGGGAAGAAATTAAGTGTGACGCCCGATATATTGAAGTTTTCCACGGCACGAAGGGTCTGAACCCCATAATATGCATCACCGGGCACCTCCCGCTCCCCCAGCAGGTCGCTCTCCAGCCGCGTCGTACCCTGGTCATACTGGGCACTGTATCCGGGGATACGGGTATTGGCATTCCTCATCCGCCTGGAGATGATTCGTGTAATATTGAGAAGGATCTTGAGGGTGGTTGAGGGGCTCCTGTGAAAGAACTCCCTGTTGATGTCAAAGAGAATTGCCGTTTTGACAGCCCTGGCAGAGGTGGTATGCAGCGAATCTTCCTCCCATATGCCTTCTCCTATAAAGTCGCCCTTGCCAAAGAGGGCAAGCCTTACTTCCAGACCATACGGGTTCATCTTAAACAGTTCCACCTCTCCTTCGTAGATAACGAAGATGTCTTCACGCGGACTGTTTTCACTGAACAGGATATCACCCGGGATGCATCTCTTCTCACTGATGTATTCCGCCAGCTCATCCAGCTCTTTATCCGTAAGGTTCCTGAAGAGCTCTACACCCTTAAGGAACCGGGATACTTCGTTCCGGTCCATTAGTGCCAGGTTTTAATTATTCTTTTTTAATGCGTAAGAAATTGTCGAGAACACCAAGATAGAGGTAATCCTTTTCAAGCACCGTGAACCGGTAGGTTGAAAAGAAGAAGTAGTTATTTCGTTCGGCTCCTGAGCCTGCGATAACTGCAGCGGGCCCGGCTGCTACCCTTTTCAGGGCTCCCGCCAGGGTCTCGTCACCCTCGGCCTGCTCCGCAATCTCCTCCTTCAAAAAGGTCGTAAACTGCCCTTCGGAAGGATTGGTTGCATAGAGCAGGGCCAGAATGAGTATCAGCACTATCCATCCAAGGTGGAATCTGCTGTTCTTTCGTGATGCATTCATGTTTTCAAGGTTTTGATTAATACGGGATTATTAACTGCCGGCACAAATATTCTTTACCTGCAATTAAAAGCTAAAGTAAAGAATAATCGGTATAATAAGATGCTTCGATTTTGACACGATGGCCAATCATGTCATGAATCAATCATAATTTGTATCTTGTACCCCCTAATTAATAAGCAGCCCCAGGCTATGAAAGCCACTTTAAAAAGAATAAGTGTTGCAGCGGTTATTTTAATGCTCGGGTCAGGCCTGTCAGCACAGAAACAGTTGCCTTTTGACGGCCCCTGGGAAGATGAGAAATTCTTCAATGTGGGGTACAGTATCGGGCTGAATGCAATGACTTTCAAAATTGATCCGTCAGAACAGTTTCAGGTTTCCGACTCACTCTACCCCTCCATGGGGGGTGTTTTGCCCGGAATCAATATCCATCTCACACTAAATTTCAGACTGAACCAGTTCTTCGATATCAGGCTCCTGCCAGGGATGTCATTCGGACAAAGGAATATCGGTTTTTCAACCACGAGTTTGACAGATACGGTCTTCAGCCCACAGAAGATAGAATCGAGCTTTCTTGAAGTACCTCTTCAGCTGAGATACGGATGGAGGATGCGGAACATCAAACCGTATATCATCGGGGGTATAAACTACAGGTTTGATTTTTATGCGCAGGACAAATACCGGATTGAAAGACCCGTATACCTGCGGCTCAACAAACCTGACCTCTACTACGAGGCCGGGGCAGGTGTAAGATTCTATCTCTCAAATATTAAAATGTCAGCAGAGATCAAGATATCAAACGGATTAAAGGATGTCCTGGCTCATGATCCGCATCCGGAGTACCCGGAATACTGCAATGCAATTGAACAGCTGAAATCGCGCATGTGGGTGCTTTCACTCCATTTTGAATAACCCGGGAAACGGATGATGACTCTTCCCGTCTTTTGTTCAGCCACCGTTTAACGCTTCTTTACACATTGACAATCAGCATTGTGATCTGCTTCCGGAAGACGATGTATTACTATTCCGGCAGTGACAGAACTCCCGTGCAGCCCTGAATGACTATGCGGGAGGGGTATAGTCTATGAACTCTGACCATTTGTCCACTGAACCCCATTGTTTGTCAAAAATATCCTGCATTTGTGAGCTGCAACGCACATTTTATGAGGTTTATTCGCGAAATTTGGGCAGGCGAGGTAAAATTGCAGGCTGTTTCAGCCACCTGGCAAACTGACAGTATCAATGAAATACAACTACAAAAACCTCTTCGCGTCGCAGCACGAGAAATTTACAGCGATATTGGGCCAGGATTACTTTTCATCACTCCTGGTTGATGACGATCTGTCAGATTCGGCTATCATTGTTTCAGACAAGAGGGTTTACCAGGTTGGAAAGCTGTATGAGTCACGCCTGCATATTCACGGCGGGGGTCTCAGGGTAACAAGGGGAAAAAAGATAGTCAGTCTTCAGGATGTAACGGGCACTTCCAGCAAGGAGGTCTCCAAGCCCTGGCCGGGAATCTCCCTGATTTTGTTCGGGGTGCTTGCAGCCATACTGGGATTTCTCTCTGACGTCATGCAGTCAACCTTAATAATGCTTGCCATAGCCGCCCTGGCCACAGCCGCCGGGGTGTGGCTTTTGCTGAAGCTGAAGAGACGGTACCTTGTTA
>JAAZBN010000053.1 GCA_012513795.1 Bacteroidales bacterium
CCAAGGTGAGTCTGACCACCTTTGCCCGGAGTCACTCCTCCCACCACCTTCGTTCCGTATTCAATCATCTGACCAGCATGGAATGTGCCTTCGCTGCCGGTGAAACCCTGAACTATTACTCTTGATTCCGAGTTAAGCAAAATACTCATTATATGATCTTATTTGTGAGCCTGATTACTCAAATGTAACTTATTTTTTATTCCTTTTGGTTAATTTAGCTGAATATAATGAGTGTTATGGATTTCATTGAACCTGTACTATACATAGGTATCACCCAGTCTTTCTTTGCGGGCCTTCTCATTGCTACAAAAAAACCATACGGTACTCCGCAAAAGATAATGACAGCATGGGTCTTTCTTTTTTGCATTGAGATGATCTTTGCACTGATTAACAGGACGATGCTTGATGTATACTCCTTCCCATTCATCACCTTTACTTATGGTCCGTTGCTCTACCTGTACATCAGGCATATGACGAAACCCCGACTAAGATTCTCACCATGGAATGCACTTCACTTCATTCCTTTCCTCGTCTTCTTTGCAGTCTCGGTAATCTTTCGGGAAGAACCGCTTTTTGATGACCTGAGAGGATTTTTTGTAATAGACAGGTTCATTCCGCTGAGGATAGTATACAGCGTATGCTTCTTCCTTTCAATTACAGCGTACAGCATTCTATCTTTCATGGAAATACGCAAACACCAGCACCGTCTGCAGGATGAGATCTCGTTTACCTCTGGCAGACTGACCCTGAACTGGTTGAAGATAATTTCAATAACCTTTTATACCGGTTATTTTGTGATCTTCATCCTGGGAGGAATAAAGATCCTTGGGGGCATTTTTCCCGGTGATCCTTATGTGCTGACATTCGTCTTTATTGCCTTCTTCTCCTTTGCCTACAGCTTCTATGCCATCCGTCAGCCTGAGATACTTCAGTTTATTGAAGAAAAACGCCCGGATAACAATAACTCAGAACCCGGCGAACCTGAGAAATATGCCAGGAGCGGACTGAGGGAAGAACAGGCCGAAGAGTACCTGGCCCGCCTTATTACGCACATGGAAGAGGAGAAACCCTATCTCAACGGTGACCTGACCATCAGTGATCTTTCCCGGAGAACAGGTATCCCCAGGCATTACATCACCGAAATCCTGAACGAGAAACACGGCCGTAACTTTTTCTCATTTGTCAATGAGTACCGTATCAGAGAAGTAATGACCCGCATCAAAGACCCTAAATATAACCACTACACTCTGCTGGCAATCGCCTTTGATTCGGGATTTAACTCAAAATCAACCTTCAATACCTTCTTTAAGGCCTATACCGGCAAAACACCCAGCGCATACAGGAAGGATATGGAAATGAACTGATGATGGTCTGAACCGCTCGGTTCATACCATCCCAACCTGGGCAACAGGTCCGGGCTTCATGGATCGGTCGATCCCTTTCTGTACAACGGCCACCTTTGTTCTAAAAAGAAGGATATGGCAAGGATTCCTTTATTTGTTATACTACTTGTATTTCTTTGTTTCCCGCTTTCAGCCCAGGAAAAGAGCTTCACTCCAGGCGGATTTGTGCGGGGAGGCTTCTATTACAGCACCGGTGATTACGCACACAGTACCAATGCTGCCTTTGGCGATGCAGCTCTTACACTGACAGCAACAGACAACCTGAGCTTCAAGGGATTCGGCGATCTGCGCGTACGTATGGGACAGCAGTTTGGCGAGAATGTCAACTCCCTTACACTACGCGAAGCATGGGGCATGTACTACAACAGCTTCATGAGCATTAGCGCCGGAAAAAAGATCATCAAATGGGGAAAGACTGACATCTTTACGCCACTGTCCAGATTCAATCCGGTTGACTATACCTTCCGGACACCAGATTTCGAGGATGCCGAACTGGGCAACCTGCTGGGCGAAATAACTTTCACACCAGCCCCTTTCTTCAGAGTTTCCGTTGTTGCAGTACCCTTCTGGAACCCCTCAGTACTTATAATCAAGCCAATAACATTGCCTCCTCAGATGGAGGTATCATTGCCTGAGGGTCTCAGAACCGGCAACG
>JAAZBN010000004.1 GCA_012513795.1 Bacteroidales bacterium
AACCGGTTCATTAATATTGTTTTTTGTCATATATTTGGCCATCACTGTTTATGTAATTCTTACATTCACAAGTGTCCTGAAGAAAAAGTCAGATTAAAGAAATTTAGCTTGAAAAACAGGTATTTATATCCTCTGATACTGGTATTGGCTTTACTGGCGGGAACCTTCCCGGCCCGTTCTGCCGTTACTGCTGAAGAGGAGGGAAAATCACACGGGACAGAGGAGGAGTTTGATGCTTCCTCCTTCATTATGGAGCATGTGGCTGACTCACATGAGTGGCATATTCTGACGAAGAAGGATGGCACTCATGTTGCCGTCTATCTGCCTGTAATCATCTATGACAGGGAGTCGGGTTTGCATCTTTTCTCTTCCCGCAGGCTTGCTCACGGGCAGAGTTACAAAGGATTTGCGATTGCCCATGAAGGCAAGTATGCAGGAAAGATTGTGAGGGTTGACGGGCATGGTCATCATGACGGTTCCAAACCTCCGCTTGATTTTTCCATTACCAAGGCCATCTTCGGGATGATAGTGGCTTCATTGATCATGCTATGGCTCATGCTGGCCCTGGCAAGATCCTACAAAAAGACCGGCATCAGCGCCCCCAGGGGCATCCAGGGAGTGCTTGAGCCGGTAATCCTTTTTATCAGGGATGATGTTGCCATTCCCAATATTGGGGAGAACAAGTATTCGAGATTCATGCCCTACCTGCTTACTGTTTTCTTCTTTATCCTGATAAACAATCTGCTGGGGCTCATTCCAATTTTTCCATTTGGCGCCAATGTGACGGGCAATGTCAACGTGACCTTTGTGCTGGCGCTATTCACTTTTCTGATAACCCAGTTCAGCGCCAACAAATCACACTGGAGGCATGTTTTTGCTGCTCCCGGGGTGCCTTTCTGGCTGCTGCCAATAATGATACCCATAGAGATCATAGGGCTTTTCTCAAAGCCTTTTGCCCTCATGATCCGTCTCTTTGCGAATATCACGGCTGGTCACATCATTGTGCTGAGCCTGGTGACACTGATATTTATCTTCAAGTCAGTAGCTGTAGCGCCGGTCTCCATCTTCTTTGTGCTCTTCATGGATTGCATAGAGTTGCTGGTGGCCTTCCTGCAGGCATATGTCTTTACCCTGCTGTCAGCCCTTTTCATAGGGATGGCGGTAGCTGAACCTGAACATCACTAAACAGTTATATTTTAATTTATTAAACAAAAATTCATGGAAGAAGCAGTAATGTCATTAGCAGCAGTAGGAGCAGGTCTTGCGGTTATCGGTGCCGGCATCGGCATCGGCCGTATCGGCGGCTCGGCGATGGACGCCATCGCACGCCAGCCTGAAGCCTACTCGAAGATTCAGCTTGCAATGATCATCTCTGCCGCGCTTATCGAAGGGGCAGCCCTCTTCGCTATCGTTGTGGCTATGATCAAGGGCTAACAAACAAAAAAGCCTGTAACGGTTGGTTGCAGGCTTTATTAAACGAATCACACAAAACAGCATATTATGTTACTACAAAGCAGTCTCGCCAGTCCCGCCATCGGGACCGTTTTCTGGACAACACTGATCTTCCTCATGTTGCTCTTCCTGCTATGGAAGTTTGCATGGGGGCCCATCATGAAGGCAGTCAAGGCGCGTGAGGACATGATCCACAATGCTCTCGATTCAGCCGAAAAAGCCCGTGAGGAGATGAAGGTGCTGCAGGCTGACAATGAAAAGATCCTCCGCAAGGCGCGCGAGGAGCGTGACAAGATCCTGCGTGATGCCCGCGTGGCCTATGACCGGATGATGGCCGAAGCCAAGGAAAAAAGCCAGTCGGAGTCCGACGCGCTGGTGCGCAGGGCCAGGGAACTCATAGATCGTGAAAAGGTGGGCGCTATCGCCGAGGTAAAACGCGAGGTGGCCAGGCTGGCCATAGAGGTGGCTTCAAAGGTTGTGGGTGAGACGCTGAAAAGCGATTCCGAGCAGCAGAAGCTGATAGAGAGATATATTAACGAGATCGAAGCAAACAGGAACTGACCTCATGAACACAGCCAGGATAGCTGTCAGATATGCAAAGGCACTCTTCGACCTTGCCCTTGAAAAAAACAGCGTTAACGGTGTCTACGGGGACATGAAGAATATCAGCCTGCTATGCGCAATGGATGAGGTGAAATCGGTCATCAGTAACCCGGTTATTCCACTTCAGAAAAGAAAAGATGCAATAATTGCCCTGGCAGGAGATGGAGCCGATAAGCTCACAATAAACTTCATTGAACTGATATTCAGTAACGGACGGGGGGAGTACCTTGCCTCTGCGGCAAGGAATTTCATGGACCTCACCCGCAGGCACAGGGGCATCAGACAGGTCACACTCACTACAGCAGTGCCTGTCAGCGGGGAGATGAAGAAAGAGATGGCAGCGCTGCTTGACGACCGTGATCCGGACACAATTGAGTTCAATGAACAGATTGACGGTTCAATCATCGGCGGATTCATTCTCAGGGTTGATGATTCCTACATTGACGCAAGCGTGAGGAACAGGCTCAACAGATTCAGAAAGGAGTTTTCACTGGCAGGTTATGCCGAATAGAAGATAATAAGATTCAGAGATATGACTAATATTAAACCTTCAGAGGTATCACAGATTTTAA
>JAAZBN010000054.1 GCA_012513795.1 Bacteroidales bacterium
GATGCTTCCGAGCCTCCGGCAATGAAGAGATCAGCCTTGCCCAGAAGGATGTAGTAATATGCATCAATGATGGCATTGGTTGAAGATGAACAGGCTGACACGGTTGCGAAATTGGGCCCGCGGAACCCGTACTTGATCGAAAGCATTCCGGCAGCAATGTCACTGATCATCTTGGGAATGAAAAAAGGGCTGAAACGGGGAGTGCCATCACCCATTACAAACCCTTTGACTTCTTCAAGAAAAGTCTCTATGCCACCGATGCCTGAGGCCCAGATGATACCGGAACGGTCCTTGTCAGTTGCCTCCGGATCAAGACCCGCGTCTTTGACAGCTTCGTCAGCAGCAATATGGGCGTACTGTGTGTAACGGTCCATCTTGCGCGACTCCTTCCTGTCAAAATAGTCGGCAGGATTATAGTTCTTGATCTCACAGGCAAACCTGGTCTTGAACTTGCTGGTGTCAAAGTGAGTGATCAATGCTGCACCACTGGCACCTTCAACAAGTCCTTTCCAGTACTCTTGCAGATTGTTGCCGATGGGGGTCAGCGCCCCCATCCCGGTAACTACTACACGCCTCATCTCATGGTTATCTAATGATAACTACTTGGCGTTCTCTTCAATATACTTTATGGCTTCGCCTACAGTGCTAATGCTTTCTGCCTGATCATCAGGAATTCCGATGTTGAATTCTTTCTCGAACTCCATGATCAGTTCAACAGTGTCAAGAGAGTCAGCGCCAAGGTCATTGGTGAAATGTGCTTCGGGAGTAACCTCTGCCTCATCAACGCCGAGCTTCTCAACGATGATCTTCTTTACTCTTGTAGAAATGTCCGACATACTAATCAGTTTTACGTTAATACTCGTTTTAAAAACTCTGCAAAGAAATATATTTGTACCTTATTATTCAAACAATTTGCCGGAAATTTACATGATAGACGTAATACAAAGAAAATCAATAGGATACGACTCTATTATGTGTTCCGGCGGCTTGTGGCCGTAAGCGACCTAAATAGATGATAATGAAGAACATATCTATACTTGCCTCAGGCAATGGAACCAATGCAGAAAACATCATCAGATACTTTTCGAACGAAAAAAAAGCGAAAGTAACCCTTGTTTTGTCGAACAAGCCTCAGGCTAAGGTACTGGAAAGGGCTGCGACACTCGGGATTGATGCATTTTTTTTCGACCGGTCTCAATTTTATGATACTGGTGAGGTACTGATGATACTGAGACGCAGAGAGACCGACCTTGTGGTTCTGGCCGGGTTTCTGTGGCTTGTTCCGGAGGATGTCCTTGAAGCATTTCGCGGGCGTATTGTCAATATTCATCCGGCTCTTCTGCCCCGTTTCGGGGGGAAGGGGATGTATGGTGACAGGGTACACAGGGCGGTATTGGAGGCAGGCTGCAAGGAGAGTGGCATAACCATTCATTACGTCAATGAGAAATATGACTCCGGCGACATTATCTTCCAGGCGAGGTGTCCGGTGTTGCCGGACGATGACGTGAACACCCTGGCGGAAAGGGTCCATGCCCTGGAATATAAACACTATCCTGAGGTAATCAGCCGGTTGTTAGACAATCCGGAATGACACCCAACTCCATCAGGCGAATGCATAAATGGGCAATAGTGGGGTCTTCAGTTGGCAATCAGGACAGGCAGCAGGCAATCAAATCACAAATCGAACATCCTAAATCGCAAATAGCAAATCCTTAATAGCTTATTGTTGACAGCAGGCTGATATACCCCTCAGCTATCTTCCCGAATTCCTCCATTGCTTCCGGTGCAACGGGATTGACAGGCGGGGCTTCCACCTTCAGCGGGTCCACGGCAGACCCGTTGCGGTAGAACCTGAAATCAAGATGTGGTCCGGTGGACAGACCAGTGCTTCCCACATAGCCTATTACCTGCCCCTGTTTGACATAAACGCCGGGCGCTATTCCCGGGCCGAAGCGTGAGAGGTGCAGGTATGCAGTGGAATAAACGCTGTTATGAGTTATGCGCACCATCCTTCCTGCCCCTCCTTCATAGGTGGTGCTGGTGACCCTGCCGTCTCCGATGGCCACAACAGGAGTGCCTATGGGGGCCGCATAGTCAATCCCGTGGTGCGGACGAACGATCTTCAGTATGGGATGACGCCTTGCTCCCGAGAAGCGTGAGCTGATGCGCGAGTATCTCAGCGGCGCCTTCAGGAATGCCTTTCGCAGGCTGGCACCGGTGGTGTCATAAAATGACATCACGCTGTCCTGGATGAAAGGAATGGCATAGATGGTGCTTCCTGCATGCTCAAACTGGGCAGCGTGAACTCTCCGTATGCCAACCGACTCCTCCCCGATGAACTCCTCCTCATATATTACCTTGAACCTGTCGCACTTCTGCAGGCCGAAGAAGTCTATCGTCCACGCGTATATCTCAGACAACTCAGCTGAGAGGTTCGGATTTAGATTGTTCTCCTTGGCCGTCTCCCAGAGGGAGGTGGTTATGACACCTGACGAGTAGCGGAGCATTCTCCTGATCTCGGCATCATATCTGTAAATGGCAAGCGTGTCCTTAAGAGAAAAGACGTATGTCACCCTCGGGTCATGCTGATAGATGAAATATTCGGGCTTGCTGAGAGTATCCCTGCTGAGAAGGACCGAATAATTGCTGCCGCTCCTTACCCGGCGCGGATCAAAGGTTTCGCGGTTATCGCGCAGCAGCTTCTCAATGTCATTCCATTCCACCCCGTGTGATGAAAGTATTGACGCAATGAACTGGTTTCGTCTGACCCTGCCAGTTACAATAATATACGAGTCCACCGGGATGCCGAAAAGCAGGTTCTCACTGTTTTTCCCTGCCGGAGAGCCTGATGCTGTATCAGAGATGAGCGCAGATGATTCATCCGATTCAGACGGTATGGTGACAGTGCCCGCGGAATCAGCCATGGTTGTGTCTGATAAGCTGTCAGGAGTGCCGGGGAATGAGGTGGTGTCAGCCTTTACTGCTGATTGTTTCAGGCCTGCACTGTCAGCCGCACCGCTGCGGGTGCAAGAGGAAACCGTAAGCAGGGATGTGGCAGCCAATGCCGCGAAAAATGAAAGCAACCTCATACAACGATGTTTACAATGCGATTGGGGACCACAATTACCTTAGGCGAAGCATCACCTATCCATTTCTTTGCACGCTCATCGGCCAGAACAATCTCTTTGACCTCCTCAACGGGCAGATCAACAGGCAGTTCAATTTTGAACCTCATCTTGCCGTTAACCGAAACCGGGCATTCAAAAACCTCCTCCCTGAGATATCTCTCATCAGCCAGTGGCCAGGGCTCGTACGCAATAGTGCCTTCATGACCTGTCAGCTCCCACAGCTCTTCAGCAAGGTGAGGAGCAAAGGGTGACAGCAGCTTAATGTATGACGAGGCTGTCTCACGGGCAATCTTTTCCTTCTTCAGTGCGGTATTCAGGAAGATCATCATGGCTGAGATGGCCGTATTGAAGCGAAGCCCCTCGATGTCCTCCGTAACCTTCCTGATGGTCTTGTGAAGTGCCTTGAGGATTTCGGGATCTTCTTCGCCGCCTGTGATATTTTCGCCGTTGGCGATGAGGCGGTAGGTTCTTGACAGGAAGTTGTGAGGGCCCTTGATCCCCTTCTCATCCCACGGCTTTGTAGCCTCGAGGGGACCCAGGAACATCTCGAAGAGGCGCAGTGTGTCGGCGCCATAATTCCTTACAACATCATCCGGGTTGATAACGTTCTTGAGGCTCTTTGACATCTTCGCCACTATCTGGCGCACCTCTTCGCCGGTATCGGCAATATAGTATTTCCCATCCTTTTCTGTAACCTGGTCTGACGATACCTTGGCCCCGGTGGCGGTCTCATAGGCAAATGCCAGTATCATTCCCTGGTTGAAGAGCTTCATGAAGGGCTCGTCTGTTGACACTATTCCCAGGTCAAACAGCACCTTGTGCCAGAACCGGGCATAGAGCAGATGAAGCACGGCATGCTCCGCACCGCCGATATAAAGATCAACCGGCATCCAGTAACGCTCTTTCTCAGGGTCAAATATTTTTTCTTCGTTCTTCGGGTCAATGAACCTCAGGTAGTACCAGCATGATCCGGCCCACTGAGGCATGGTGTTGGTCTCACGCTTGCCCCTGCGCCCCTCATTGTCTGTCACGTATAGCCAGTCGGTTGCATTGGAGAGAGGCGACTCACCGTTGGCCCCAGGCTCATATATCTCCAGCTCGGGAAGGGTCAGTGGCAGGTCTTTTTCGTCCAGAAGGCTGATACTCCCGTCTTCCCAGTGGATTACGGGGAAGGGCTCACCCCAGTAGCGCTGGCGACTGAAGAGCCAGTCGCGCAGCTTGTAGTTGACCCTGTAGATGCCTATGTTACGGTTTTCTATCCACCTGGTGATGGTGGCAATGCCTTCTTCAACATTCAGCCCGTCGAGGGTTATTCCTCTCTTGCTGTCTGATGAATTGATATAGATGCCGTCACCGCTCCAGCACTCATCGCCTGAGATAATACGGCGTTTCTGTTCCATGTCATTGACGGCGGGAGAGAGGATGCACACTATTTCTATTCCGAACTTTTTCGCAAACTCAAAGTCGCGCTCATCATGTGCCGGCACAGCCATGATGGCTCCCGTTCCATAGCCCATCAGCACATAGTCAGCCACCCAGATCGGTATTTTCTTGTTGTTGACCGGGTTAATGGCATATGAGCCGGTGAAAACGCCTGTCTTCTCCCTGGCGAGGTCAGTACGGTCAAGATCAGACTTTAGTGATGCTGCCCTTACATATTCTTCAACTGCCCCGGCCTGTTCCGGATTGGTCAGGTTGCCCACCAGCGGGTTCTCAGGCGAAAGCACCATGTATGTTGCACCGAAGAGCGTATCCGGACGGGTGGTATAAACCGTGATTATCTCCCCGCTGCCATCGACTTGGAAATCTACCTCGGCGCCGGTGGAGCGACCGATCCAGTTACGTTGCATCTCCTTGATGCCCTCGGGCCAGTCAAGCTGTTCAAGTCCGTTGAGCAGTCTCTCGGCGTAGTAGGGTATACGGAGCATCCACTGCTTGAGGTTCCTCCGCACCACCCTGTTGCCGCACTTCTCGTGCGAGCCGTCGGTCAGCACCTCCTCGTTGGCACAGACAATGCGGCATGAGGGGCAGTACCAAATCTGGGCATCGTCATAGTATGCCAGCCTCTTTGAGTCTATGTATTTTTTCCGGGCCTCGTCGCCGGCCTTGATCACGTCGAGAGGAACGGGGAGTTCGTTTATGTCACGCCCGCGGTTGGTGTTATGATCATACCAGGTATTGTAGAGCTTTATGAAGATCCACTGTGTCCATTTGAAGTATGCCGGGTCAGTGGTATTGATCTCGCGGTCCCAGTCGTAGCTCAGTCCGAGTGCCTTTATCTGGCGGCGGAAGGTGTCACAGTTCTTGTTGGTGGTTACAGCCGGGTGTGTGCCGGTCTGGATGGCATACTGCTCTGCAGGCAGTCCGAAAGCGTCCCATCCCATTGGGTGAAGCACGTTGAATCCCTTCATGCGCTTGTAGCGTGCCACGATGTCAGTGGCGGTGTACCCTTCCGGATGGCCTACGTGCAGTCCGGCGCCGGAGGGGTAGGGGAACATGTCAAGAATATAATACTTGTTGGGATTTGAGAAATCATCATGGGTTCTGAAGGTCCTGTTCTTCTCCCAGTAATCCTGCCATTTCTTTTCTATCTCCGAAAAATTGTACTCCTTCATAATGCCTGAATGGTTTGCGCTTATGGGGTGCGAAATTAGGAAAACTTTGGCAGAAATCACCCCGGGAGAAGACAGACGGTTCTGATTTGGAGGATTAAGTTTTGAAAATCGGTAGCGGTACTTTACTTTTGCACCCTGAACGGTCCCGTAGTTCAATGGATAGAATGACAGATTCCGGTTCTGTTGGTTGGGCGTTCGAGTCGCCCCGGGATCACAAGGAAAAACGGCTAAAGGGCCGTTTTTTTATATACGGGACTCCAGACAAATTAATGTTAAGGGCGACGAGCCCCGGGATCACACAGCAGGGTGCCTCAAAAGGGCACCTTTCACGTTTGCCCTCACCCCCCCTGAAGTGATTCAGATGTACATAACTGACAAAAAAGAGGCTGCTCATGTTGAGACAGCCTCTGTATAAGTTCAATCGCTAACCGTTTATCTAGTATAGTGTGATCTTGTCGACGTTGGTGTTGGCGTACATGATCTTAAGCGCGCTGGCGCGTCGCAGCGCCTGCTTCACATCAGTCACCACACCCATCTTGGTATCACGGTCTATCTTGAGCACAACGAGCATCTTTGTTTTGTCAGCCTCATTGAGCTGTTCGCGCTCCTGCGCAATAAAGTCCTGGATATCAGCCAATTCCTTGAATGTGTCATTAAGCTGAATTTTCGGTTCGGATCCGTACAGCGCCTGAAATGCTTCGAGAGGCTCGCCGATATAGATAAAGCTGGCGAGCGATTTCTTTTCAAGGACCTTTCCTTCAGTGGCGTCAGGGATGCGGACGGTGACCATCACGTCGGTCTCGCGCATGGTGGTTACGGCCATGAAGAAAAAGAGTATCATGAAGACTATATCAGGCAGTGATGAGGTATTCAGTGCCTTGACTGACTTTCCTCCTGTCTTTACGAACTTTGCCATTACTGATCTCCTCCTATCCTTTTGGGTTCAGCTTCCGATATAGGCACCTTGAAGAAGTCGTCAACGGCACCCTTACGCTCCTCGTCGAGTCTTTCATAAGGTATTCCGAATTCCTGTCTTGAAAGGTTGTCACGCAGTTTTGCCCTCGCTGCTATAAGTTCGTTCTGCACGGCAATATAGACTCCGTATTTGGTACCGATGTCGTTCTGAAGTGAGATAACCGCCTTGGTGACTGGCACATTCCCGAAATAAGGGAGGCTTACAACCTCTTTTTCCGGTTTGTTGGGCTCATCATTGGCGTTAAGGATAAAATCATGTGCGATATCCCTCAGCTGGTTAAATTCAGTCAGCTGTCCTTCAACCAGAAGGAGGTTATCCTTATTGACCTTTACCTCAAGGATGTTCCTGTCATTGATCTTATTAATATCCTGCGGGACGTTTGGATCGGGGATTGCGGGCAGCTGACGCATCAGTCCCGTATCGGAGTCCATAGTGGTGGCAGCCAGGAAGAATATAAGAAGGAGGAATGCAATGTCAGCCATTGAGCCTGCATTTATTTCCGGTATTGACCTTCTTGCCATTTGGTAGAATTTATTTCCGCCACGGGGCGGACGTTCAGTTATTTCTTAAAGTACTTTGCAATCTCCGAATAGAGTATTGCCAACACGGCCAGTGCTGCCAGGAAGTAAGCCACATACAGGCCTATGTCAGTCCACAGCAGTGTTCTGGGAACATTATCCTTACCCTTGTAGTGAGGCAGGTTAAGCACGGTGTCATCTGCCAGCAGCGCGGCGATGATGACCAGCACTACTCCCACTCCAAGTGCAATCAGAGTGAGCCTGAGCCCTTTAGGATTAAGGATAAGGTTTCTGATAGTGAAGAGGATTGTAAGAACCAGGGTGATGCCTATAAGGATATATGCATAAAAGATGAAAGAGTTTGTCACCTTCGGCTCTTCAAATCTGGTCCCCTCCGTTCCTGCAACCACACCCCCGAAATAGAAGAGTATGGCGAAGACGAGCGTGAGTGCCATCAGCGCCCACGAGAGATAGTTTGTGAGCTTTTTCGTTCTTTCTGACATGGCAGCTTATTTTTGATTGTATTTGGCCAGCATATCGATGAGTGCGATTGAGGAGTCTTCCATCTGGTTGGAGATGCCGTCAATCTTTGAGAGCAGGTAATTGTAGAAGACCTGCAGGATAATTGCAACGATAAGACCGGTCACGGTGGTGATAAGAGCAACCTTGATACCTCCGGCGACGATGGTAGCGGAGACTGTTCCTGCCTGTTCGATGGCATCAAATGCGGCGATCATACCGATAACCGTACC
>JAAZBN010000055.1 GCA_012513795.1 Bacteroidales bacterium
CCGTGCTCAGCCACGATACAGCCCCGGGGGGTATGCCAAGGTTTGCCAGGAACTCTCTGACAGCAATTACGGGATCAAATGAGTGAAACATACTTCCGTCTGTTATGGCCGTGAAATTACAAATTATCTTTTTTTGTGGCAGTCAGTTTAGTACCTTTACGTTATAAAACTGTCAAATCATGAGATCCGTTACTGTTTTTTCGCTTCTGTTACTTTCATTGTCACTCCAGGCGCAGGTGGTGTTTGATGACTATTTCACTGACCGCACCATGAGGTTTGACTTCATGCTGGCCGGCAACAGCACAACTACCAGTGTCTATCCGGTATCATTCAGGGAAGAGCCCTTCTGGGGCGGTTCGCTGATCAATCTCACCGATCCGTTCGGATACGGCAACTTCAGGTATGAGGTCTATGATGACTCAACCGGAACGTTGTTATACTCACGTGGCTTCTGTACTCTCTACCAGGAGTGGCAGACAACCGCGGAGGCGAAGAAGATGGAAAGGGTGTTCCACGAGGTTGCCACCTTCCCCTTCCCGAAAAACAAGGTAAATTTCGTGCTCAGTATCAGGGAGCGCGATGGCAAATTTTCAAAACTGTATGAGACAGTCATTGATCCGTCGAGTTATTTTATAACCAGGGAGACAACCGATGCGGCCCTGGCAACCAGGATCCACGGTACCGGTGATCCTCATACCTCGCTGGATATAGCGTTTATCGCGGAGGGATATACCCGTGGTGAGATGGAAAAGTTCAGGAATGACGTCAAACGTATGGCTGATATCCTCTTTGCGGAGAAGCCTTTTGATAAATACCAGGACCGGATCAACATCTGGGCCATTGAGGCTCCCTCGCAGGAGTCGGGCACCGACGTGCCTGGCGAGGGTATCTATGTCAACACTGCACTCAGTGCAAGCTATTATACATTTGATGTTGACCGTTACCTGACCACCCAGGATATGCGCAGGGTCAATGATTATGCAGCAGCAGCACCCCGTGACCAGATCATAGTGCTGATAAACAGTCCCAGGTACGGTGGAGGCGGCGTATATAACTACTACAGCGCTGTCACAGCTGATCATGCTCTCACGCCACAGGTGCTCACCCACGAGTTCGGGCATGGATTTGCAGGGCTGGCTGATGAATATTACTCTTCAGAGGTTGCCTACGAGGAGTTCTACCCTCTTGATGTGGAACCCTGGGAACCAAATATCACCACAAGGGTTGATTTTGACTCCAAGTGGAAGCATCTGATCGCCAGATCAGTACCTGTTCCAACGCCCAATGACAAGAGGTATATTGGCGTTACGGGTCTCTTTGAGGGAGGAGGCTACTCAGCCAAAGGCATTTACAGGCCATCCTATGACTGCCGCATGAAGAGCAACCAGGCAGACTCATTCTGCGAAGTATGCCAGGAGGCCATTGAAAGAATGATAATTTTCTACCTGAAGTAGCCGAAAGTCCGCAGTATTCAATCTGCAGTCCGCAGTCGAACACTTATTCCATTTACTGCTGACTGGTACTGCCAACGGCTGACTACTTCTTCTTCTCTCCTCCCGAGGTGGGTGGTTTGGCAATAGAGTCACGCATGCCGGTGTCGGCCTCGATATTCTTCATCCTGTAATAGTCCATTATGCCGAGGTTGCCCGTCTTGAAAGCATGAGCCATGGCGAGAGGAATCTCCACCTCGGCCTCAATGACCTTGGCCCGTGCCTCCTGTGCCTTGGCTTTCATCTCCTGCTCGAGGGCAACAGCCATTGCGCGCCGCTCCTCGGCCTTGGCCTGGGCGATGTTCTTGTCGGCGTTAGCCTGATCCATCTGCAGCACAGCGCCAATGTTCTTGCCTATATCTATGTCAGCAATATCAATTGAGAGAATCTCAAAAGCCGTTCCGGCATCAAGCCCTTTCTCAAGTACCGTCTTGCTTATCCTGTCAGGGTTCTCAAGCACCTCCTTATGGCTGTGCGCCGAACCGATTGATGAAACAATACCCTCGCCAACGCGGGCCAGCACAGTCTCTTCACCGGCACCGCCCACCAGCTGCTTGATATTGGCCCTGACGGTCACCCTTGCTTTCGCGATAAGCTGGATGCCATCACGCGCAACAGCCGTAACAGGCGGAGTATCAATCACCTTGGGATTAACCGACATCTGCACGGCCTGAAAGACATCGCGACCAGCCAGGTCAATGGCAGTAGCCATTTTGAACGACAGGTCAATATTTGCCTTGTTCGCCGAGACCAGTGCATGAACAACCTGCGGCACATGCCCTCCGGCAAGATAGTGTGCCTCCAGCTCGTCACGGTTAAGCTTCAGCCCGGCCTTGTCGGCTTCGATCATGGCCCCCACTATTATTGAGGGCGGGACCTTTCTCCACCGCATGAAGATCAGCTGCAACAGGCTTATCCGCACGCCTGACACAAGTGCCTGGAACCAGAGTCCTATCGGTATGAAGTAAAGAAGAATCCACAGCAGGATAATTGCTCCTACAATGATTATTACATAAATGCCTAATCCGCCCATATCTATTTATTTATTGGTTTTACAATCAGCTTATTGTCTTCAATCCTGATAACCTCAACATCCTTTCTGGGGTCAATCAGTATGTCAATTGATTTTGCCTCGTAATAGTCGCCGTTGACCAGCACCTTACCCCCTGGAGCCAGGCGGGTAACAGTGACTCCCGTGTCTCCGGGTTTCACCCTGCCCTGCTCTGTGCCAACGGTATCAACCTTTGAGTCAATGGTTGTCTTGAGCATGAGTTTGTTCCATGTGCCCGCTTTCAGCATCAAAACGGTCAGTACCACCATCACCAGTGCTGTTATTCCGAGCACCAGGAATCCTGCAGTTATGCCGTGACTGGCAAAAGCAAACACAATTGCCGTCACCAGGCAGACTGCACCGCCGATACCGGCAATGGTAATTCCCGGAATGAGCATGAACTCAATGATGAAGAGCAGAAGCCCTATTATTATCAGAAAAATTATCAGCCCGATTGACATGCCGTTTATTATTATATAACTACTGTATCAAGACTGAGTTCCCTGAGTTTCAAGCTCATTCTCTCAAGGGTGGCGGCGTCTGCCATCTTGATAATGCATCCTCCCTTGATATGGGTCAGGACTGCACACTGTTCTGCCTGGATCTCATCATGACCGCAAACATCAACCAGCGATTTAATGACATGATCAAAGCTGTTGAGGTCATCATTGATGAGCATCAGTGACCGCTCATTCTCTTCGCGTCGTCTGTTGTTTTCCGGTTTTGGTGCCTTTTTAGTCATCAGGCAGTTTGTTAATCAGTTCTCTTGCAGCCCCTACGGGTATCTCCTGCATGCCTACGTATGCTGCAACCCTGGCAGAGCTGTAGCCGTTACGTATCAGCAGTGAGACATACTCGTCAGCGCTCTCAAATGTAATAAATTTCCCTATGAGAAACACTGTTTCTCCCTCGTTGTTTTTAATTGTCTCCAGGCCTCGTGTGCCGGCCAGTTGTTCAAGTTTCCCGATGATATCGGGCTGCAGGGGCTTGTCAGTACGCATCACCTCAGCCCTGAATGAGAGTGTTCCGGCCATTGGGGGCCGGGCAGGCGATTCAGCAGTTGTGGCTGTGCCGGCACCGTGGTGTGCAAGGGGCCTGTCTGACCACTCTCTCTCAAGCTGTGTTGCCCTCTCCTGCGAGACACGGACACCATCCATCAGTGCAATTATAAAGGCATCGGGAAAACCTGCCCGCCGTGCTTCCGGCAGGGCCTTCCTGGCGTCATCAAGCCTGCGGAAGATACCGGTATAGTAATAGATTACTTCGCTTCCCTGCCTCCTGTTGCCAAAAACGGGATAGAGTCCCCTGAACAACGATGGCGACACATTATTACGGAAAGCCGCAATCTGAACAGTGTAGATCAGACCCTCCGGCATGTCCGGCTCAAGCGGAACCGGGTTGGTGTCACTGTATGCAGGTCCTGACCGAACCTCGAAAACGCTTAACTGTTGCGGCGGCGTCTCTTCTGCCGGCACCACAACAGTCTTTTCTGACATCACTGCGGCAGGATCTCCCGCATACACCACGTCCGGCATCGCAGCGGACTCATTGACAGGTTCCAGGGCAGGTCTGCTGAGCGGACGACCGCCGCCCTTCCCTGCCTCGAGCAGAACTGAATCCGCTTCAGCAATCCTTGAAACTGCCTTCGCGGATGCGTTATCTGCAGCCTTTGCCAGCTTTTCTTTATTGGATGCAGGCGCTGCCTCAGCTTCCCTCGCAGCACGATCAGCAGTACGAACAAGTGAATCTGCTTGGTGACGCAGTTCGGCTGCTTCGCCAAGAATCCTGTACTTCTCTCCGGGCACCCCGGTTACATCGCCTCTGACGGATGGGTTCTTCTCTCCAGCACTGTTTGCTGTCGGATCAACTGCATTGCGCGACGGATATTCTTCAGGCGGCAGTTCACTCCTGGCAACTGCACCCTCGCCTGCATTACACTGATCAATGAACTTCTGTGTTTCATATTCAGCAGAGATCCTCCTTCCCGCCTGCCTGGCAAACCTGTTGTAGGCGTCACAGGCCTGACTAAAACTGCCGTTCATCTGAAGGGCACGACCGTAATAAAACCACACGTCAGCGGGCACGCTCTTAATATTGACAGATGAGTTTATTGCCGATGCAAGCAGGTTCACTGCTCTCTCTGTTCCGTGCTTCAGTTTCACAAGACAGGCCCCTGCATAATACTGATACACCGGATCACGCGGGTAGATGAGCAGAAGAGCGCTGTACTGATTGTATGCAGTCTCATAATCGCCCCTTAGCCAGGCAGCCTGCGCCACTGCTTTTGAGGGTTTCCCGGAACTCTCCTGTGCGACCAGAGGAGCTGCAGCAGACAGCAATGTGAATGCCAGTGCCACAACCATCAGGGCTCGCCGGATGTTAATAACTCTGAGGTTGAAATATTTTATGAAAGATGATAACTTCATACCTTTACCAGTCTTAACAAAAATACGAAAAAGTCATGACGCAGCCCACAGCAGGTATGCCGGCCCCACCGTTCGAGGGCACCGACCAGAATGGAAACAGAGTGAATCTCAGCAGTTTCCTCGGAAAAAAGGTAGTGCTTTATTTTTACCCCAAGGACAACACCCCCGGCTGTACTGCCGAAGCATGCAGTCTGAGAGATAATTATGATGAGTTGCTGAAGAAGGGATTCGCGGTGCTGGGTGTCAGTCCTGACAGCGTGGCGTCACACGATAAATTTGCTGCAAAGTATGAGCTTCCCTTCCCGCTCATCGCTGACCCTGAGAAGAAGATACTCACTGAATACGGAGCCTACGGGGAGAAGACGATGTATGGCAAAAAAGTGACAGGAGTCATCCGTACCACCTTTATCATAGACGAGAAGGGAATAATAGAAAAGGTGATCAAAAAGGTCGACACCAGGGCTCATGCGCCGCAAATATTCAAATTGTACGAGAATGTCTAACTGCAAAAGAATAAGTAAATGGAAAGAAAAGAGATCAACAAGGAGAAGCTGAAGGCGCTGGAGGTGACTCTGGGCAAGATAGAAAAGGATTTTGGCCGTGGGACAATAATGAAACTGGGTGACCACGCCATTGACAATGTACAGGTCATATCCACCGGCTCGATAGGCCTTGATTCCGCCCTTGGAATCGGAGGTCTTCCCCGCGGAAGGGTGGTGGAGATCTACGGCCCGGAGTCGTCCGGCAAGACCACGCTGGCTATTCACGCTATCGCTGAGGCCCAGAAGGCCGGAGGCATAGCTGCCATCATTGATGCCGAGCATGCCTTTGACCGGTTCTATGCCGGAAAGCTTGGTGTAGATGTTGAGAACCTCCTCATATCTCAGCCTGACAATGGCGAACAGGCGCTGGAGATAGCTGATCACCTGATAAGGTCAGGAGCTGTTGATATTGTGGTTATCGACTCCGTTGCGGCTCTTACCCCGAAGGCAGAGATAGAGGGTGAGATGGGCGACTCCAAGATGGGTCTCCAGGCCAGGCTGATGTCGCAGGCACTGCGAAAGCTAACGGCAAACATCAACAAGACGAACACCACCTGCATCTTTATCAACCAGTTGCGTGAGAAGATAGGTGTCATGTTCGGCAATCCCGAGACAACCACCGGGGGCAATGCGCTCAAGTTCTATGCTTCAATACGTCTTGACATCAGGCGTACCAGCCAGATAAAGGAGGGTGAGGATGCCGTGGGTAACCGCGTCAAGGTGAAGGTGGTAAAGAACAAGCTTGCACCTCCTTTCAGGAAAGCTGAGTTTGACATCATGTTCGGTGAAGGAATCTCCCGCACAGGAGAGATTGTTGATCTCGGCACGGAGTTCAACATAATCAAGAAGAGTGGTTCATGGTTCTCCTACGGCGAGACGAAGCTTGCCCAGGGCCGTGATGCGGTCAAGAAGCTCATGGAAGATAACCCGGAGCTGGCAGACGAGATCAGGGCAAAGATCACGGAACAGCTGAAGACAAAAACCAGATAAGGCTGATCACTTTTTCTCCGGGAACAGCAGGCTGAAGATCACTGCTGCACTTAATGCAATCAGGTAGCTGGCCAGTCGTTCAGATATGCCTGTCGGGTCAGCCAGCCATGTCTTCCAGATAATGGCTGACAGTGTGCCGGTAATAAGCGAAGCGTAAACACCCGCCCTGGAGAATTTCTTCCAGAAAAGCAGGAGTATCATTGCCGGTCCGAAGGAGGCCCCTATGCCGCTCCAGGCATATGAAACAAGACCATAAACGGTATCCTCCATTGTAAGGACCAGGATGAATGCTACCACACCCACCATAAGTGTAAGGAACTTGTTCAGGAACAGCATCCGTTTTTCAGGGACAGGCCGCCTGGTAATGTTTGACCAGAGATCTTCGGTGATAGATGATGAGACCACTATCAGCTGTGAGGAGGCAGTTGACATCATGGCTGAGACTGCACCGGAGAGCAGTATGCCAGCCAGCAGCGGATTGAGCAGGGTCATGACCATGATTGGCATTACCTTTTCCGCGTCGGAGGCTATTGCAGCTGCCCCCTCTCCCATCATGCCCGCCTGCACAAATTTGAATCCTATTATTCCTATGAGGAAAGCCCCGACATATGCCAGCAGAGTCCAGGTGATGGCCACTCCCCGGGCACGCTTTGTTGACGCAGGGTCACGCATGGCCATCATACGGTTCAGCAGCTGGGGCTGTCCGGTGTAACCGAAGGCCCAGCTCAGGCCGTTGATAACCAGGAGGAATCCGGCTCCTTTGGCAAGGGTGGCAGTGGTGCCGGCCATAGCAACATCTGTATGCATCAGTGCCTCGGCAAAGCCAATGCCGTTGGCAGCGGCTATAAAGAGGGCAACAATGGGCAGCACAACGCAGGTGATAATCATCAGAATTGCCTGGAATGCATCAACCGCTACCACAGTGATGAAGCCGCCGAGCATTGAATAAAGTGTGACTATGCCTGCGCCTATCACCATGCCCCAGAAAGGTTCTATCCGGAAGGTGTCATTGAATATTTTGCCGGCGCCGCTGAACTGCGCCGCGAGGTAAAGAACAAAAAAGATGATGATGATCAGTGATGATAGAATGCCTATTTTCCTTTCAGACCCCGGGAATGACCGGAAGAAGAGTCCTGATACGGTCAGCGATCTTGTTTTTTCTGTAACTCTTCTCAAGGGTTCTGCCATGAATATCCAGAGGAAGAGTATGCCGGAGACGCATCCTATGGCCACCCAGATGGAACTCCACCC
>JAAZBN010000056.1 GCA_012513795.1 Bacteroidales bacterium
GGTCCGTCAGCCGTGCCGCCGATAGTGTTGCGCAGCAGATCCTCCGAGGTGGACTCATCAAGCCATACCCTTGTACCGTCAATCTCCTCCAGGCGCTTCTGTATGAGCGTGTCGATCCCCTCCGGCAGCGGGAACTCATTTCCCCCGCATAACAGGTAAAGGGAGGGGTGATTGCGCAACATAATGATTTGGTCTTCAACGGATCTCAGGAACAGCGAGTCGTCATCAGGGTACTGCCGCCTGACCTCCTGGCTGTCGGCCTTCCTCAGCGTATCGGGCCACCTGCCGTTGCAATCGCCTGTGATCCACAGATCCTGCCACACAAGTATACCGTTCCTGTCGCAGGCATCATAGAATTCAGGCCTCTCGGTGATTGATCCGCCCCAGACCCTGATCATGTTCATGTTCATCTCCGCATGCATCCTGACCTCAGCCTCGTATCGTTCAGGGCTCAGCCGCAGCATGCCGTCGGAGGCGATCCAGTTGGCGCCCCGCACAAAAAGTTTCTGGCCGTTGATTGTAAAGACCCTGGCGCCCAGAGAATCATCAAAGTAGCTTCCCGTCTCACGGAATCCGAACATCAGATCTTCGCGGTCAAGCGTATTGCCTTTCTTGTCATGGAAAGTGATCACGGCAGGGTATAATGATGGCTGGCCCATACCGTTGGGCCACCATATCCTTGGATCGGTCTGTTTCTGCTCCCTGAAGGTGAAGGTCACGGTTGAGGTTGGCGGAATCTTCAGCTTCTTCTTGTCTGTTGAGCCCATATAGGCCACGGCGATCTCGCCCTCCACAATCTTGTCAGTGGGGTTCACCAGCTCGGCGGAAAATGTTACAAAGGCCGGGTCCTGGAGCTCCTCAGGCAGGCGTTCGCCCGGCACCCTGGTACGTGCGAAGCCGTTCCTTATGTCAATATCTCCGGTCACCTCTATGGTGACCTTATCCCATATACCTGTATTCCTGTCCCTTATGGGCGGTATCCAGTCCCAGCCGGGGGTGAACTGCATTGTAACATCCCGTCCGATGGTGCCGTCACCGCCCTGGCCTCCGTTGGGATTGCCCGGGTTCAGCGGAGGTTCAACCCTTATGGCGAGCCGGTTGTGCTCCTCGCGGTTGAGAAGAGAAGTAACATTGTATTTATGGCGAAGGAACATGCCCTCATTGATGCTGTCGCTTATGCGTGTACCGTTGAGAAAGATCTCGGCCCTGTAGTTGATACCCCTGAAATTCAGCCATACCTGTCTTGTCGAATCGACACTCCCGGTGGAGAAGCGGGTAAAGAACCAGTATGTGTAATAATCGCGTCCTGCCTGCCAGACATCGGGGATATCCTCGTTATTCATGCCATACCAGGGTTCGGGCATCCTGCCATTATTAACCAGGGTTGTAAGCACTGTACCGGGCACGGTGGCGTTTATCCATCCTGTCAGGTCGGGTTCATCTGCCGTCAGCTGGCAGCCGTCAAGGCTCACTTCCGAGGCTTTTTTTGCCCTCCACCCGGTATTGAGCGGTGTCTCCTGCGATGCCGCCAGCAGAGTAATACATGACAAAAAACTGATTATAAGTGCCCTTTTCATCTCATTCTCCGGTTTTAATCAAGCATGGAAAGATATATAAATAATCCTTTATTGAATAAATATTTGCCCTGGTCACTTTGATTTTAGCGCGGGAATAACAAAATTGCAGGTTAATTTGACCCGATCATGCAGCCCCCCGTCACCAGAGAGCGAGAAAGGCTCTTTGCCCTTATTCTTACGCAACACCGGCGCTGGGGCTCCGTGCTGATGCCATACATGCTGGAGAGGATGCCGGGACGGGAATACTATTCATTAAATGAGGCTCTCTCCCCCTTCCCGAACAGTGTGATCCTTTCGGGGCTGGACAATGAAGAGAGGGAGGCCGTCCGCCTGGTGAACGAGTACTCAGACCGCAATCTGCACAAGCTCTTCTCAAAGCACCGCAATGCGAAGGAGTTCATGGAGAATGTCACTGACAAGAATTTCGAGGAGCTCATCAAACCCTTTATTGAGTCAAGGATATGCCAATGTCTTAAGATTGCCCTTCATGAGGAATTACCTCTATTCCATCAGAAAACAAAGATCACCTCCCTTCACCCTGAGGACAGTCTGACTATCAATAGCGTTGAGTCGAAGCCGGTCTTCAGGTTCAATCGCACTCCCGGGTCAACCAGCTACAGCCTGGTCATCGAGTCGGACGGCCACCCCGTCCACCTGCGCAATCCTTCAGTTGAGATACTCTCGAACAAACCCTGTGTCATAAGGATTGATCACACCATCCACTTCGTTGCCGACATAGAGGGCACCAAGATCAAGCCTTTCCTGACACGTGACAGGATAATGATTCCTGAAGCCACCGCCGAGAAATACTTCTCTACCTTTGTGTTGCAGGTAATCAACAATCACCAGGTCACAGGAACAGGATTTACCCTGAAGGATGGCGTGGCAGAAAAGAAGGCTTTTCTGACCATTGAGAGGACGGTCACAGGCATGCCAGCCGCCATCCTCAAGTTCCGCTATGACAGGCTGGAGGTATGGCTCTATGATGAGATGAAGCACTTCACCTCTTTCCGCAATGACGACGGGCAGTTCACTTTCCTGAGGAAAGAGCGTGACAGGGCATGGGAGAAGAGCTGTCTGGCAGCGCTGGATGAGGCAGGCCTTTTCTCGGAGGATGGCATTCACTTTGTCACTGCCGGCACACGGGAAGAGGAGGACGATGGCCTCTATGACCTTATAGAGACTGTCTCGTACAACAGGAAGAGGCTGGAGGAGGCAGGACTCATTATCCGTGCAGGCAGTCTTGACCGTAAGTATGCATTTGATCCTGTTGAGATCAGTATCAGCCATCAGGTCATCAACGACTGGTTCGACCTTAAAGCCATTGTGACCATCGGCGCTTTCAGCATCCCCTTCACCAGGTTCAGGCGCAATATCCTGGAAGGGAAGCGCGAGTACCTGTTGCCTGACGGCACCGTAGCACTGCTGCCGGAGGAGTGGTTCTCCCGTTACCGCGGCCTGTTCGAGCTGGGCAAGGAGAGGGATGAAAAAATGATGCTTCACAAGCAGCACTTCGGGATACTCAGCGAGGTTGTCTCTGGCGAGGAATGTGACACCTGTGCCCGGCTTAAGAATCTCGTCATGCCTGCCAGGCTCAGGTTGCTCCCTGCACCAAAGGGACTGAAGGCTGAACTCAGGCCCTACCAGAAGGAAGGGTTCAGCTGGCTCCATTTCCTGCAGTCGAATAACCTGGGTGGTTGCCTGGCTGATGACATGGGACTGGGGAAGACGTTGCAGACGCTGGCCCTGCTGCTGTGGAACAGGGAACAGATGCAGGCACGCAGGGATGCCGCCAGGGCGCGTGACGCGGTAAGGGAAGACACGAAAGAGCGGCAGCTTTCTCTCTTCAGCAGGAACATGCCCCCGGCCACATCACTGATCATTGTACCCGCCTCACTGTGCCATAACTGGCATAACGAGATTGAACGGTTCACTCCCTCACTGAGAACACTCATACATTACGGGCCCGCACGACACAGGTCAGCATCACAGTTCACCGCCTATGACATCATCATCTCCAGTTACCACACGGTGCGCCAGGACATAGAGATATTCACCCAGCTGAACTTCTTCTATGTTGTTCTTGACGAGAGCCAGCATATCAAAAATCCCTCGTCGCACATCTACAGATCGGTCATGCGCCTCAGGGCTGACAACAGGCTGGTGCTCACAGGCACGCCCGTGGAGAACTCACTCACCGATCTCTGGACACAGCTTAACTTTGTCAATCCAGGCCTGCTGGGCTCGCTGGCCTTCTTCAGGAGGGAGTTTGCCCGGCCAATTGAACGAAACAATGAGGAGGAGAAGGAGGACAGGCTCCGGAAGATCATCCAACCCTTCATCATGAGACGGACAAAGGAGATGGTAGTGAGAGAGCTGCCCCCGGTGACGGAGCAGGTAGTTTACTGTGATATGGCCGAAGAACAGGCGACAATTTATGAAAGGGAAAAATCCGCAGTGCGAAATACAATCCTTGAGAACATTGAGTCTTTAGGCATAGAAAAGTCTGCCATTGTGGTGCTCCAGGGGCTGATGAGGCTCAGACAGCTGGCCAATCATCCGGTGATGACCGACGATAATTACACGGGAGGATCAGGCAAGTTTGATACTGTTACCCATAACATTGAGAGCGTGATCTCAGAAGGGCACAGGATACTGATCTTCTCATCGTTCGTCAAGCACCTCGAGCTCTTCCCGGCGTGGCTGGAGCGAAAAGGCATAGGCTACACCATGCTGACCGGCTCCACCAGGGAACGCGGAAAGGTCATCGGAACATTCAGGAACGATGCCAGCATCAAGGTCTTCCTGATCTCGCTGAAGGCCGGAGGCGTGGGGCTCAACCTTACCGAAGCCGACTATGTCTTCATCCTTGACCCGTGGTGGAATCCCGCTTCCGAGATACAGGCCCTGAGCCGCGCCCACAGGATAGGCCAGGAAAAGAGGGTGTTCGTTCACAGATACATCTCCGGCAATACAATTGAGGAAAAGATCCAGAGACTCCAGGAGAAGAAGACAAAACTGGCCGGAACATTCGTTGATGCAAATAATCCTCTGGGTGATATAGGCGTCACTGAGATGCTTGAAATACTGAACTGATTTTTTTTATAGTTTTACAATGGATTCCTTTATGCTTATCAAATAAACGCTGCAATGAACAATTATCAGAATCATCCTCTTGCCGGAGCAACAGACCTTGACAGTGCATTCAACAAGCTGTGGTATTTTTACAAAAAGTATTTCATCGGGCTCTACATCATCTCAGTGGTCAGCGCCCTGCTCACATCTCTTTTCACCAAAAATATTGATCTAGCTTCATTCCAGACTGTTTCCAGTGATCCGGAGGCGGCATTTGAGCTTATGAAGTCATGGGCCGGACCATATACGCTGATGATGCTCGTGTCACTGCTCTTCGTTGTGGTTCTGCATATATGGGTACTGGAGAGGCCCGCCGGGGAGCAGGGATCCATGCCATCAATGTTGAAGATGACCCTGGTGGCGCTGTTGCCATATCTCGTTGCCATGGTTATTCTAACGGTGATAATGACTCTGCTTATAACGGTGGGTGTTGTTCTGCTGGTACTGCCGGGCTTGTTTGCCCTGTTTTACATGGCCACGGTAATAATGTTTGCCATGCCTGTCACCCTTGTCGAAACCCGCAATCCATTTGAGGTGATAGGGCGCTCGTTCAGGCTGGCACATAAGAACCTATGGCCCAACATGGGGTGGGTTGTGGTTGTCTTGCTGATAATTGTTATTGCATCAATGCTTCTGAGTGCACTGGTTATGCTGCCTTTCACCGGCACTTTCATGCGTTCTTTTGCCGATCCGGAGCAGGCTGCCTCATTGCTTGAGATGCATCGCAATCCCCTTTTCATCGGATTGAACGCCCTCACCACAGCCCTTGTGACGCCTCTGATGCCCATTCTGGCCTTCCTGCTCTATTTCAGGAACCGCAGTGAGGAAGCTGTGGCAGAGATAACCACAGACAATGACGGAACTGTGAGAGTAGAGGATCTTTATCCTCCGGTAGCAGACAATAACTGATCAGGCTCCGATCTCCACTATCCAGACACCCGGCTCGGTTATCTCCAGCTCAATGTATGTGTCCACCCTTACCGTCTTGAGCTTGCTCCATTTGAGGAAGCTGACGCGAAGTCTGAACGGGAACTGGCAATTTCTGAACTCCATCTGCGAATTAAGGAACTCCGACTCGTATCCTGATGAACCTGTGATCTGAAGGTTTGACACTTCGAGGGTGCCGGAGGTGATCGGCTTCAGATGAACGCGGATCTCCTCTCCGTCAGTGTACCGGTAGACACGGTAGCGCTCCATGGCCCTCGAGGAGATGATGCTATAACCCTTGCTGCTCTTCTGCTGGCCCTTGTAAATGTCCCTGGTCCACATCCCCTCCTGGATGGAATCAGTCCCCATATACTTAAATGTATACTTCCCGTTGCCGTGCCTTTGTCCTTTTGACCACGCACCCACGTAAACCGAGCTGTCAGCATAGGTGTAGGTGCCCTTGCCGTGTGGCAGGCCCTTTTTGAAGGCACCGGCATAATGATCCACACCCCATGCCTCACCCACACCATGGGCGAGCCCGTTCCGGCATTCTCCCACATAGCGCTCACTGATATCCTTCATCAGTACAGCGCAGCGGTCCTGTGACATAATATTTATATTGACTCCCAGCAACAGCAGTGCTGTAATAGTAAAAAAAGACCCGGGATTTTTCATTCGGTTATCTTATTATTATTTCATTGGCGGAATGGCACTTACATGAAAATAAACAATCATATCCCTTTGCAGGGTCACTGTTCATGTAAGTTTCATTGCCTGATTATATTGCCCTCTAAAGTTATTGATCTTATGCTACAAAAATCCGGCCATTATCATTCGCCAAACCGTTTGCGCATCTTTCCCGATATTTTCTCATCGGGATACTGATCTGCAAAAGTCTGCCAGTACTCCTTAACGTTCTCTTTCACCTCCCTGCGCAGCAGCAGTATGCCGATCAGGTTTGGCACTGCCATCAGCACGATGGCAACGTATGAGAGCGACCAGATGATGGTTGTGTCAGTGAACGACGCAACAAAAAAGCCCGCCACATAGACAATCCTGTATATTATCACATATTTCTGACCGAAGAGGTAGGTGGTTGCCCGGTCGCCATAGTAAGACCATGATATGGCTGTTGAAAAGGCAAAGAGCAGCAGAGAGAAGGTAACTATATATGATCCATATCCTTTCAGCATGCTATGGCTGAAAGCATAGGTAGTAAGAGGTGCACTGTGGATAAGCGACTCTCCTTCAACGGTGAGGGTTGACATGGGAGCCAGTTTGCCGGCTATTACCTCCAGTTCTCCGTTAAAGGGGTCTTTTCCGGAGAGGAACCTGACATTCTCAGCCAGCGATCTTGCATGAATAACAGAAATCCCCTCAGTGGCAATCTCACCATTATCTATTTCCAGCATGCCATTGTACAGATCAAGGAATTCGCTACCCCTGATATGTTTCCCAAGCCGTTTAACATCCTCCCTGTTGCTGTCGTCATATACTCCGGCCAGCACCTGCACATCAGTAGGCTGGAACTGGTTATCCGTCTTCGTGTTCCATGCCCCGGATGCCAGCAAAACCAGTCCTGTCAGTGTGCATATGCATATGGTATCAATGAACGGCTCCAGCAATGCCACCATACCCTCTGATACAGGCTCCGGGGCACGGGCTGCCGAGTGTGCTATCGGGGCTGATCCCTGGCCTGACTCGTTGGAGAAGAGCCCCCTGTTCACTCCCCTGTTCATCGCAAAGGCGAAGGAGGCGCCCAGAAAACCTCCCGCAGCTGCCGAACCTGTAAAGGCATCAGTAAAGATGGAGACAAACGACGGGATGATGTTCTCAGGATGTGTGAAGATGACCAGCAGAGCGCCCAAAATGTAAAGCATTGCCATAAAAGGCACAAGGACCGAGGTCACTTTGGCTATCCTCTTAATCCCACCAATGATAACCAGTGCCAGCAGCACCGCAAGTATGGCTCCGGTGACTATATGCCTTATGCCAAAGGAGGTGAAGACGGAGTTGGATATGCTGTTTATCTGTGGCAGGTTGCCTGTGCCGAAGGAGCTTAATATAGTTGCCCCGGCGAAAAAGGCTCCCAGAACCACTCCTGTCTTGATGACCTTGCCGCTGCGGGTCTTGATGTTCAGACGCTTCTTCATATAGTACATCGGGCCCCCGGATACCGAACCATCAGGAAGGATGTCACGGTATTTGTGCGAGATTGATACTTCAACCATCTTTGTACACATACCTATGGCCGCCGTTACCAGCATCCAGAACAATGCAGCGGGCCCTCCAAGGTGAATTGCCAGGGCCACCCCGGCAATATTGCCTGTACCCACGGTGCCTGAGAGGGCGGTGGCAAGCGACTGAAAATGAGAGGTATCACCTATGTCATGCGAATGGTCATATTTGCCGGTGGTTATCCTTATGGCGTGACGGAAATACCTTATCTGCGGGAAACCCAGGTAGATAGTAAAGAAGAGCCCGGTACCGATAAGCAGCACCATGAACCATGGATGACCGCCCAGGTAACCGTCAAGCTTTACAAGAAAATCGTTTAAACCGTGCATGAGGATGTCAGGATTTTAAAATTTAAGCAGACCCAGTCCGTTCAGGAAGACCAGTGCAATAGCCACAGGTGCAATGAAGCGTATGATGAAGCGATATAACGGGAAGTATCTCACCGGGAGAACCCCTTCGTTGGAGAGCTCATCCCTGACTGAACGGCCGGGGAAGAACCATCCGAGGAAGGCAACAA
>JAAZBN010000057.1 GCA_012513795.1 Bacteroidales bacterium
GGGTATAAAACACGAATGGGAACCATACTGTACGTAATAGTTCCCATTCCGGCGAATGACAGCCATGACCGTCACTGCCGCCATGCTACTGTTATTTCAGTCGGTTCATCTCTCTTACTCCTCCCTTCCCTGGTCTGTCGGTGTCTGCCCGAAGGCTGACTGCTGACCTTTCCGGTATCTCTTCTGTTATCCGTACCGGCCTTGCGGCTTTCCGGGCGCATACTGAGATGCGGAGTTATGAACCCTTGAAGCATGACACTCCCCGAAGGGACAGCTGCTGTCATGCCCAGATCATCTCCATCCTATCCTCGCCGGTTTGGGTGGCATGATGACCCTCTCTCTGAACGGACACATTTGCTGCCTTATTAGCCTTCAGCCCTGCATTTGTGTTGCTCTTGTCTCCCGGCTGTTACACCGTTTGATAATTGCTCCGTCAGACCGCCAGGATGGGAAGGCTTCTCAGCCTGCACCCGTGACGGACACTTCCGGACCGTAGCCCTTCAGTGTGAGACTCTGAAGTCTGATGTTGATTCAGAGTGATAATTAAACCATTCGAAAGAACTCTCATGCTTCAGAGCGACTCTTTATCGCTCACATGGTAGAACAAATATAATAAGTCAGTGGCTTACCGTCAAATTTTTCAGTGCATTTCTTCCATTAAGAAAGTAACACGAAACGAACAAGTTTATTAACAATTGTAAGGCATAGAAAAAGAGCTAAATAGGTACTAAAAAGCGAGGTTATCAACAACTGTTGATAACCTCTTATGTCGGAAAGATGCAACTGCCTGTTACTCAAGTATTACTTTCTGGTTTTTGGGGTATTTGACACTGTAGGTCAGTATTACCTCTTTTGTTTCACGGGGCGCCACACTGAGGTCCCAGGTAACTTCCCCCGTTACCCTGTTATGGTTACCGCCGCTAAGCTCAACAGCCTCAACTGTGATACTGCTGTTCTGCGACAGCGGGATCTGGTCCCTGAGCCTGATGTTAACATTCCGGCTTTTATTATTGCGTACAGAGATAAGGAATGAGAGGGTCTCCACCCTGTTGGTGCCGATAAGCTTCTGGGAGGTGAAATCTGTACGGCGGTCGCGCTTCACGGTGATGCTGTTGTCTGCCCCCAGTGATACCCGGAGCGTGTCAGTCAGCTCTGCGGTATTGATGTATCCTTTACCTGTAAAGGTGTTGCTGAAGTAAATATTAGACTGGCCCGGCAGGAGATTGTATTTCTCCCAGTCGGTGATATATCCCATCAGGTACGCCGTGGAAGCAAGTTTGGGGATGGCTGCATAGCTGTATGTGGCAGGCACGGTCAGCCGCTGCAGCTCAACACTCTCCGGCTTACCCCCGGTGGCTATGGTCTTGGGTACATTTACATCGAAGCTGAAGCTGATGTTCGATTCACTGACGGTGACAGGCAGAGGGGCGCTTTCCTCCAACTCAACCATCGTTGCGTCGTCTGCCTTCGACTGGCGTGCTGCCGGCCTGCCTTTGGAGCCGTAGGCGGTAACAACCATCTCATTGAGAGCATAAGTCTGATGAAAATCGATAAACCAGGGCTCAAGATTAGGCAGGAACCCGGAGGTCATAGGCGCCGCGTTGGAGAGACTGACTCTGACATCCTTCCAGTCAATGCCGCTGTGCTGCCAGATGTCAGCCTTGTAAACTATTACAGCCGGATCGGAGATGTCATCAACCCTGATATCATAGGAGGGCCGCCAGCCGGCATTCATAACCACATAGGAGAGATTGAGCCTGCCATTGGCAGACTTGTTGCCGGCAATTGTCACAACAATCTCCCCGGTGGGCATCTTCGAACGGTCAAGTGAGCCCGCCAGCTGCTTTTCCAGCTTCTCCTTCTCCTCCCTTAACTCCTTCAATATACGCGTCTTTTTGAGAAGGGCGCTCTTTACAGTCTCCATATTGGTGCCGTATATCTCTATCAGGGCCCTGAGCTGCTCCGGAGTGATCGCCGATTTGTTGGTTACTACATCATAGTTGGCCTTCAGGAATCGCTCCTTCTCAAGCAATACCTCCATGGCCGTGCTCTCATCCTCTATCTTCAGGTCAATCGCCTCTATCTTTTCCCGCAGACTGCTTATATCAGCTGACTCGGCAGGATTCTCAAGATAGTTGTTGCGATGGGTGACTCCCATAACCGTGAAATCGCCTTCACCACGCACCTGGATACTGTTGGGATCAATGTAGGGAGAGAGCCCCCCGGCAACATAATCATAAGTTCCCGGCTGTACCATGAATTCGGCAGCACCTGAGAGCTGGGCTCCCTGCCTGAAAACTGTCACATGGGTGACGGGACATTGTATATATTTCTCCTGCCCCTCAAGAGTAGAAGAAGATAACGCTATCGCGAAAAGAGCAACAAACAGATATTTTTTCATTCGTTCCTGAATTAGGTGTTTACTGACAGTTCAAAACCCGGATGAAACCTTATGATCAAATCTTCCTGCGAGATTTTTTCCATGGCTGTTTCCGTGGTTCTGTATTCTATAAAGGTAGACAAAAAGTGTTATTGTTATTACAAGCGTCAAAAACCCTGCCGTAAAAAAATGCCGGACCTGGAAGGCCCGGCATAATCCCGGATCTCCCGGAACCTAACCTAACCATTGTAATCTTTAAGAACACTCATCAGCTTCTGACGGGCAAAGAAGATCCTGCTCTTCACCGTGCCAAGCTTGAGATTCAGTTTTTCGGCTATCTCTTCATACTTGTAACCTTCAACA
>JAAZBN010000005.1 GCA_012513795.1 Bacteroidales bacterium
AGGCCAGTATCTCCACCACCGTTGCCGTACCAAGGATGGCTATGGCGGTCCATGATGAGAGCCACAGGAAGCTTTCGTTGAGTGGAAGCACGCCGGTTTTGGCTGCTATTGCAGCTACAAGCATCGGCACAAACACCCTGAAACCGGCGCTGGCCGCCAGCCCGATGCCTATGGCTACGGCTGTAATCAGTTCTGTATTCATTGCTTTGTCTTTTTACATGGCAGAAGGTTTTTTTCCCGCAGGGCCTTGATCAGGGCCTCCTCGAAGTTATAGAAAGAGCCCGAAGAGCCCTTCTCCGGAGCTTTGCCCAGACCATTTGTAATAAAAATGAAGCCATATTTTCCTTTCGGATCGAAGTAAAGGTCGGAAAATAACCCGTATGCTGATCCCGAATGCCCCAGGAAATGAGATCCTTCCGGGAGGATGGTGCCGGAGGCTGATTCGGGCAGGATCTGTACGCTCAGGCCCCGATTGCCTATTCGCACCCCTTCATTGTCACTGTTGGTGCCGGTGCTTATAAACTGTGCCCTGTGCATCAGCCTGATACTCTTCTTTGAGATGATACGGTTACCTTCATATTTTCCTTTGTTCATGTGGAGTATCATAATCCGTGCCAGTTCGGCTGCAGAGATTCTCAGTCCGCCCTGAGGCGAAAAGACTGCTGCGTTGGTTCCTGTGACATAACCGGAAAAGTCACGGGGCGACGACATAACTCCTTTGTAGTTATCAGTCCGGGCAGTCCACCGGCCGTCCTCCTTGCGGTATATGACAGCCAGGTTATTTATGTCAGCAACACCCTCGGAGATGTATGAGCCGGTTATTTTCAGGGGGATGAAGAGATTCTCCTGGATGAATGTCTCGAACCTCTGACCCGTGATCCTTTCAATGATTGTTGCGGCCAGCCCGAAATTGGCATTGCAGTATGTGTAATATTCGCCCGGAGCTTCTTTTCTCCACATGTTATCTGTATAGTATCTGCCTCCGGGGACCAGCAGCTCACTGAATGAAGCCGGATCACCCACGTTGTTGTATGTGGCCATCAGGAACTCGTCGTACCCGGTACCTTCATTTATTGAACCTGTGTGGAGCAGGAGCATCCTGACGGTTATGGGCGTTTCGGGATGGTTCGGGTTCCTCAGGGGAAATCCCAGGTAGTTGCCCGCATCTTCGTCGAGGTCCAGCCTCTTCTGATCACACAGCTTCATCATCGCTGTGGTCATTACGAACTTGGAGATGGAGGCGATGCGGTATTTGGTATTCTCATTGACCGGCAGATTCCGTTCGTAATCTCTCAGCCCGGCGTACCACTCACCGGCTATCTTCCCGTTGCAAACGGCAATCACTGAGAGTCCCATCATATCATACTCCAGGCTGATCCTTTCAACCGCCTGCTGGATCTGTCCGCCCGCCGTCTGCTGGATCTGTCCGCCCGCCACCTGCTGGATCTGCGCATTAACCGTCTGCATGGCAATAACAAGTGTCATTGCCAGCACCGCTTTTTTTATCATACACCTTGTTTTATTTATTTTCTGCTACTGCGAATCTCTTCACTGATCTTCCTCCCGGGGTATTCAGAACACAGAAGTATATCCCCGGTAACAGCCCGTCTTTCACAATGGTTTCCGTGTGTATTCCCGGCGGAGCGATGCCGTCGGTTATCACCTTTGCCAGCCTTCCGCCTGCATCAATGACGGAGATGGTCACCCTGCCCTGCCTCTCTGTGCTGTAGCTGACCAGGGCCCTGTCAGTTACAGGATTTGGATTGATGGAGAGTATTTCGTTACCGACTGATGCTGGCAAGGCAGGGTTGTCATCCGAAGAGACCGTTCCTGCTATCACTGCCTTTAATCCGTTCCACAGTTCAGGTCTGCCTGCCTCATAGCTGAGAGCCCATATGCCCACGCCGGCCAGGTTGCCTGTTTTGGCGTAGTTGGCCTTCAGCAGCAGGCTCAGGCTGTCCTCAAACCACATCTGTCTCCATTGCGTGCCGCTCTGGTAGCTCATCCACGGGACGCTGGTCTGGCTGTCAAAGGTCTTCCCGTGGCTGGCAACCAGGTTAATGGTTGAGATATATGTCCGGGAGGTTCCTGTTCCGGTAGTTGCTGCCTTTCTTGCACTGCCTGTCACCGGCCAGTCGTACCCGTACCATGGCATGCCGAGCAACAGCTTTGATCCTGGCACACCTTCATCAAGGTAATCCTCACGGATGCTGCGGGTGATATTATAGTTTTCTCCCGCCAGCGGTGCAACGGGGCCGGCTGTTGATGAACCGCTCCAGTAGTAGTTGTACCCCATCATGATGAGATAGTCGCATATCTCTGCCAGCGCCTGCAGATCCCACCCGTCAGACCAGTTGACGGCCGGGGTGGCCAGCGAGATCTCTGCCTGAGGTAACTCTGTCTTTATTCCTCTGACAGCCCGCCTGCAGAAGTCCACCATATTGGCCTTCATTGAGGCAGGCACGACCTCAAAGTCGAAGTTGACGCCGTCGCCGCTGCGCGATTTCAGGAGTGAGGTAACCGTATTGATAAGGGTCCACTGCTTTATGGTGTCAGTCAGGATACTGGTATTTCGTTCTGATCCGAAGTTGGTGACGGTAAGCATCACCTTCACTCCCCTCTGGTGGGCGTAGCTTATCAGTGGAGTGGTGTCCCATCCCCTGATGGTGGTATATGAACCCGTGGCAGTGTCAACCTCATAGCTGAAGTGAGCAATATGGGTCAGAACATCATAGTCATAGTAGATATATGCCGTTGAGGTAGCCCAGTAGGGGTGCCATCCGTAAACCATGAATGCCGGTTCCCCGTCTTTTCTGCTTTTGAGCATCACCGGCTTCTCGGGGGAAATCTCTCCCGGAGGCATGCTGTTACGGTAAATACTGGAATAGTATTCGCTTTCAGCCTGATGTATTCCAACCACCTGTGGTTCCTTCACCTGGGCTGGCGTCCAACGGCAGCTCAGAAGGAAAAGGAGTATGGTAACTGGTATCCTGCTAGGCATGCATTTGGCGGGAAAGAGGTTCAGGTAGCCTTGAAGTATTTCTTATAGATCTCCATATTACGCTCAAGGAGAGTCACGGAAACCTCGTAAGCCTTCTGGCTGTCTTTATCTCTCAATGCCTCAAGCAGTTCGCTCTGGTACTTCATCGTATAATCCTTTTCTCCTTCTATATTGCCGTAGATGAGATTCCTCATGCGCGGCAGAAGAGAGTAAACCGGTTCGAGGCTTATTATCACAATCGGGTTTCCCGTAGCTTTTGAGAGGTTCATGTGGAACCGGTTGATAAGGTCAACCTCCAGCTGCGTATTGTCAGGGTTGCATTTCTCCAGGTCGTGCTGGTTTTTCTGCAGTGTCCGTATATCCTCCTCGGTGCGGTTACGTGCTGCCAGCCTTGCCACCTCGGGCTCAAAGAGTCGGCGTACTTCTATTATCTGCAGTATGAGATCTGAGTTGAAGCGCAGGTCATAGAAGAGATGGAGTGAGTTGATGGCATCCTCTATCTTCAGTTCGGAGATATACATACCGCTTCCCTTTCGGATATCAATCAGTCCACGGGCGCTGAGGCGCCTGAGGGCTTCCCTGAGGGCAGTGCGGCTGACTGCGAACTGGGCGCAGAGCTCCTTCTCCGTTGGCAGTTTTGAGCCGGGTAACAACTTTTTCTGCCTGATAGCTTCCTCTATCCTTCTCTCAATCTTCTGGCTGAGAGTGAGTCCTGAGCCTATTTTACTGAAGACATCGTTGGTCATGGCGGGCGTTTTATTTCAGATCATAATAGTTATGAACTATGATGTATGATGTTATTTATAGTTTTCCCTGTAGAATTCAAGGGCTTTTTTTACCGAGCCCTGCTCCATCAGCAGAATACGTGCAGCTTCTCTCTGGATATTCAGCTCCTCCACAATCATTCTGGTACCCCGCTCTATCAGCTTCTTGTTTGTCAGCTGCATGTTAACCATCTTGTTCCCCTTCACCCTTCCCATTTTGATCATTAAGGTAGTGGTGATCATATTGAGGACCATCTTCTGGGCTGTTCCTGCTTTCAGCCTGCTGCTGCCGGTAACGAACTCTGGGCCCACCACTACAACTATAGGGTACTCGGCGGCCTGCACAATAGGTCCTTTGGGGTTACAGGTGATGCATCCTGTGAGGATGCCGTTCTCTCTCGCTTTTTGCAATCCTCCTATGACATAAGGCGTTGTGCCTGATGCTGCTATGCCAATAACTGAATCTTTCGTGTTGATATTGAATATCTCCAGCTCGTTCCAGGCCTTGGTGGTATCGTCTTCTGCCGATTCCACTGCCTTGCGCAGTGCCGTTTCGCCTCCGGCGATAAGGCCAATGACCACTGTATCCGGGACGCCAAATGTCGGGGGTATCTCTGAAGCATCAAGCACTCCCAGCCTGCCGCTGGTACCAGCCCCGAGGTAAAAGAGCCTTCCTCCCTTCTGCATCCTGACCAGTATCTGGTTGATGAGGGTCTCTACCTGGGGAATTGCTTTTCTGACCGCAACATGCACCTTCGCATCCTCATGATTTATATTGGTCAGCAACTCATTGACAGTCATCTTGTCAAGATCCTCAAAATTGGATGGCAATTCTGTTATGCTAATGTCATGTTTTGTATAAACCTGTTTGTTCATTCTGTTAAATGTCTGGATTCTGAATATGATACCGCACAAGGTTCTCCATCGGGGTGAGGGTGAATATCCCGGGCTGCAGCCTGTATTTAAGCAGCAGTTCCTCAAGGAATGGTCTGAAGTGATATGCGATACTGCCCGTGAAGTGAACCGGATATTTCCTTGCTTCAGGGTAAGAGAGCACATTGCGGGTGATGAACTCGTCAAAGCTCGATGTGATCATCCCCTGCAGTTCAGGCACATGGATATTATCTGCGATGAACCTGGTGAACTGTCCCAGGAACCGGTTCGGAAAAGGCATATTATATACGTTGTCAAGAATCTCGGCGGGAGTGTATGACCAGGTCTTGAAAAAATTCTCTATCACTATTCCCGGAAGCTGCTTCTTCAGAACGCCGGCCACCAGCTTCCTGCCTATTACGGCTCCTCCGCCTTCATCACCAAGTATGTACCCCAGGGGCGACACGTTTGATACTATGCTTTTCCCGTCATAATAACAGGAGTTTGACCCTGTGCCTATTATACACGCTATTCCCGGTTCACTCTGGCAGAGTGACCGCGCAGCCCCCAGCAGGTCGCTGCCTATGAAGAGGTCATCAGTCCGGAAATAGGCTGAAAGAGCTCCCCTGACTATCTCAGCCTTCGAAGCATTGCTCACTCCGGTACCATAGAAATAAATGCGGTTGACCCGGCTGCCTTTCATTTCTGGCATCTCTTTGCCCAGTAGAGCAACTATCTCCTCACCTGTAACAAAAAAAGGATTTATGCCTGAGGAGATGTATGACTTCCCCGCCTTGCCGCCATCCACTACTCTCCATTCGGTCTTCGTCGAGCCACTGTCAGCAATCAGTATCATCTGCGTTGAAAAATGACTTATTATCTTTGGATCAATAGGTTATAAGGAAGATTCGCTGAATGCAACTTCCTTATGACTTCTACGCCATAACAAATGTAAATAATTAAATTGAAATAATCAGTTTTTTGTCAGATGTATGACATATTTTAAAAAACTTTCTACTTTTGAGTCATTATTACTATATTCAGCAAAATCTTTCCGGAAATGCGAATATCACATCCCCCTTATTTACTGTTAATTGTAACGATGATGCTGGTCGCCGCTCAGCCAGCCTCATCACAGAAGACGGGCAGGGCGCAACGCCTGGCTGAGACGAGGCTGGAGAGATGGACCAGTCCCTTCAGCGAAGGCACATTGCCGGAACAGTTCCGGATAGACTCAATCAGTGTCAGTGAAGAGAAGAGGGAGGTTAATGTATATCTCCCTGTAGCATCGTCATATAACCCGGTAAGGGAGGATACACATACACTTCTTGTTAACTCTTTAAGAAACAGTCTGGGCAGGAAGTTTGCCGGGTACACTATAAATATGTACAGTAATGGGTTCAGCCTTGAGAGTCTGATCCCCAACTATTTCAGGCATATTCTGCCGGAAGATGCCACTCGCATCATGCCGGAGGGCATTGAAAGGCCTGTACTGGTGAACAGGACAGGTTCGGAATCATTCAGCAAGGGGCTTGAGAGCAGGTACATAGCGTTATGGCACAGTCACGGGTACTATTTTGATCAGCCGCTTGACAGATGGGAGTGGCAGAGGGCAAAGCTTTTTGGCAGTGTGGAGGATATGTCTGTGATGGCCTATGTGGTTCCTTACCTGGTGCCTATGCTTGAAAATTCGGGGGCCACGGTATTTCTGCCCCGGGAGCGTGACCTGCAGGTTAACGAGGTCATTGTTGACAATGATCGTTCCACCGGAGCCTCTTCATTCACGTTGCAGGCACCTGCAGAGGTGACCGGTTCAGGCCCGGGATTTCTTTTCAGTGACACCCTTTTTACAGGCGACAATCCTTTTATGATGGGCACATCGTTCAGGATCACAGGCGGGTCAGCTCAATATGTTCCGGATATACCTGAGAGGGGGTGGTACGGTGTGACAATATCATATCCCCGCTTTGCCGGCCGGAGCGGTAAGGTGAAGGTTCGTGTGACCCACACAGGTGGAGATACCGAGTTCACTGTTGACCAGTCGCTGGGTGGTGGCACATGGCTCTGGCTGGGTTCCTTTCTTTTCGACAGTGGCGCTGATGCCGTCAGGGGTTCCGTGACCATCACGGGATATGATGGTTCCTCAGCCCTGGTTGATGCGGTCCGTTTCGGAGGAGGGATGGGCACTGTGGCACGCAGGCCTTCAGGCAGGGTCACCTCCAACCAGTGGAGCCTGAACGCAGGAGGTCAGCAACCTGCCCGGGATACGGCAGCAGTGACCCTCACGCACAGCTGGAAGATGAGCGGTAAACCCCGCTTCCTGGAGGCTGCAAGGTACTGGCTACAGTATGCAGGCATGCCTGACACCCTGGTCTACACCCCAAACCGTGGGAGGAATGACTACAATGATGATTATATGTCGCGTGCCGAATGGGTCAATTACCTGGTGCGCAAGCCTGACAGCACGGGCATGACAGGCATGGGCATACCCGTTGATCTCTCCTTTGCATTTCATACTGATGCCGGTGTCACACCGGATGATTCAATTATTGGTACCCTGGGCATCTATTCAACCATCACCAATGATGGAAGGTTCCCTGACGGCACCAACAGGCTTGCAAGCAGGGATCTCACTGACATAGTCCAGACCCAGATAGTTGAAGACGTCAGGGTTCTGTTCAATCCCGAGTGGACCCGCAGAGGCATGTGGGACAGGTCATACTATGAGGCCCGCAAACCCGATGTGCCTGCAATGCTCCTGGAACTGCTATCTCATCAGAACCTGGCCGATCAGCGCTACGGTTTTGATCCCCGGTTCAGGTTTCATGTCAGTCGCGCCGTTTACAAGGGTATGCTCCGCTACCTGGCAGACGCCTCAGGAACCGATTATGTGGTTCATCCCCTGCCGGTAACACATTTCGCTGTTGAGCCTGTTGAGGGCAAAAAGGTAAGGCTCAGCTGGCAACCAGTGTCTGACCCGCTTGAGTCAACAGCTGAAGCAGTATCCTACAGGGTTTATACGCGCAGGGGCAATGACGGGTATGATAACGGTACCCCGGTTTCTACCACCTCTTTCGTGACTGAGCTGCCCGCATACAATACGGTTTACAGTTTCAGGGTGACTGCCTTAAATGACGGTGGCGAGAGTTTCCCGTCGGAAGAGCTTGCCGTTGGAATAAACCCGGACGCTGATGGTACAGTGCTGATTGTCAGTGGTTTTGACCGTATCTCCGGTCCTGCATGGTTTGACCGCGACGGCATGGCCGGGGTGGCCTGGTGGGATGACCGCGGGGTGGCTGATCATTATAATTTTATCAGCACGGGTGACCAGTATGATTTTGAGCGCAGATCGCCGTGGACTGATGATGACAATGCCGGATGGGGTGCATCGTGGTCAGATGACGAAGGCAGGATCATCCCGGGTAACAGTTTTGACTTCGCACGGCTCCACGGCCATTCTGTAATGGCTGCCGGAAAATCATTCTTCTCAGTAAGTGATGAGGTCTTCACCGCCGGGGAATTCGATCTCAAGCCCTGGTGTGCCGTTGACCTTATCTTTGGTGAGGAAAAGAAGACGCCGTCAGCGTATGATCCGGGAAAGAGTGACTTTGCCATCTACACCCCTGCATTCATCCATGCACTTATTAAACTGCATGATGCTGCACTGCCCGTTTTCATGTCCGGAGCCTATGTGGGAACAGACCTGGTGATGGCTGCAGATACCGGTATCTCAGGTGTTGTGAAGAGAACGCTTCATTTCATTCCCCGAACAGGGCATGCTGTCAGGACGGGCGGAGTAACTGCCACGGACCTGGCCTCACCGGCTTTCTACGGCAAACTTGAATTCAATGCCGGGAAAAGTGATGAGATCTATGCCGCCGAGGCCCCGGATGCCATTGAACCGGCTGACAGGCAATCGGTAACAGCATTCAGGTACACTGAGAACAACACCTCCGCAGCAGTGATGAGCATGGGTGGTGTGAGGAGCTTTGTAATGGGATTCCCCTTTGAGACAATATGCTCACAGATGGAAAGAGATGCCCTGATGAGACAGATACTTGATTTTTTACTGAATAAACAAAACTGAGATGGATAAAGCCGTAACCTGTTTCCTGCCTTTTTCCGATACCGGATCTGTGGCAGCCACAGCTGATTCATTGAAACATTCCGGGCTGGCAGGAGGTATATATGTGATTGTTAATGAGGAGATTGAGCGATTATCGCCAGAGGCGAAGGAAGCTGTCTCTGCCGGTGACGGAAGCATGTCCGGAAGCATTGACGGTTACATCACCTCAACCGGATTTTCCTCGACCGATGCCATGAGGAGGATGGCGTCGCTGGCTGATACGCCATATATCCTGATCTATAGCAAGGGTTTTCCTCTTGATATGGGCAGCCATGCTGTTGCGAGGCTGACGCAGATATGTAAGGACAGTGGTGCAGGGATGGTCTATGCTGACTATTACGAGAAGAAAAACGATACCCTGGCGCCTCATCCGGTGATAGATTACCAGCAGGGGAGTCTGCGGGACGACTTCAACTTCGGGTCGGTGACACTGTATGATGCAATAGCATTCAGGGATGCCTGCAGCCGTATGGACCAGGAATACAGCTATGCGGGCTTATACGACCTTAGGCTCAAGATCTCACAGAAATATCCGCTGGTCCATATACAGGAGCTGTTATACACTGAGGTTGAGACTGATACCCGCAAAACGGGAGAGAAGCAGTTTGACTATGTTGATCCCCGGAACAGGGCTGTGCAGGTGGAGATGGAAAGAGCATGCACTCATCATCTCAAATGTATCAACGGATGGCTGGCTCCTGATTTCAGGGAGGTGGCGCTAGATGATGGCGCCTTTGAGTTTGATGCATCGGTTGTCATACCTGTGAGGAACAGGGTGAAGACAATTGGTGATGCCATAAGGTCAGTGCTGAGCCAGAAGACAAAGTACAGGTTTAACCTCATAATTGTTGATAATTATTCAACTGACGGCACCACTGATATAATAAAATCATTCTCTTCAGACAGCCGGTTAGTGCATATCATTCCGGAACGGAAGGACCTCGGTATCGGCGGGTGCTGGAATGAGGCTCTCTTCAGTGAGAGGTGCGGACGGTTCGCTATACAGCTTGACAGTGATGATCTCTATATTGATGATGGTGTCATCACGAAGATTGTTGATGCTTTTCATGAGCAAAAATGTGCAATGGTCGTGGGCTCATACAGGATGGTTAATTTTGATCTGGACGAGATACAGCCCGGATTGATAGACCACAGGGAATGGACGCCCGACAACGGACGCAACAATGCTTTGAGGATCAACGGACTCGGAGCCCCAAGGGCCTTTTATACACCTCTCCTTCGCCAGATACGGGTTCCCAATGTCAGTTACGGAGAGGATTATGCGGCAGGGCTGGCGGTCAGTCGTCATTACCGGATAGGACGCATCTATGAGCCACTCTATCTCTGCAGGAGGTGGGATGAGAATTCCGATGCGGTGCTCGACGTGGCAAAAGCCAATGCTCACAACCTGTACAAGGACAGGATACGTACAATTGAGCTGATGGCGCGGATAAGGATGAACAAAGGCATTCATTGACAGATTTATATGATTGATTATACTTACAGGGTTAATAAGCTGTTTGAGAGCCAGCTTGGGGAGTGGAAGCTGGCACGCGACAATTATCACCAGCTTGAAAGTGTACTGGTGCGAACCATCTTTTTTCATGGTTATGAAATCTCCGTTCAGTTCAATCCCGGGAGGATCACCTCATCGGCTGCCAGGGTTGATGCCAGGTCAATAGAAGCGAGGCCCTGTTTTCTGTGTGAAAAAAACAGACCTCCGGAGCAGCAGGGCGTCCCGTACGGGATAGACTATATTATGCTCATCAATCCCTTCCCGATTTTTCCGCGCCATCTTACAATTGTTTCCCAGTTACATACACCGCAACGCATTGACGGCAGCTTTGATACCATGCTTCGCCTTGCACAGTCGCTTCCTGAATTCGTACTCTTCTACAACGGCCCTCAGTGCGGAGCATCAGCCCCTGACCACCTGCATTTCCAGGCAGGCAACAGGGGATTTCTTCCCATAGAGAAAGATTATGGCAACCCGGATTTGTGCTACATGGTATCAAAGGCCGGAGAGACAGAACTGTGGCTGTGGAAGAATTATGATCGTGGCATCATGACTCTCAGGGGAACTGATCCCGAAGCCCTTGAGAATGTTTTCATCAGGTTTCGCGAACGCTTCGCTCTTATGCAGCCGGACAGGCCCGAGCCTATGCTGAACATGCTGGCTTATTGCACTGATGATCTCTGGACCGTACATATCATACCCCGGAGGGTTCACAGACCTGCCTGTTACTTCGCCGAAGGCGAAAACAAAATACTGCTTAGTCCTGCTTCCGTGGATATCGGTGGCGTGTTTATTACGCCCAGGCAGGAGGATTTCAACAGGATCACCGCATATGACATACTTGATATCCTCGGTGAGGTATGTCTTGGAGAGGAGGAACTGAACACCCTTGCAAAAGACTTATTATGACTGACAAACGCGAACCCGAAATCAGCGTGGGTATTGTCTCCGGGAGGGGACTGACCTTCACCCTTCATGGCGACTTTCTTGGCGGTGACGGTAAGAGGAAACTCTCAGGCATGTACACTGCCGTGGCGGAAAATGGCACGCTGGTGTTCAGGAATGAGGCTGAGGTGATAAGGCCGGGAGAGGAGGTTATCCTGACCCCGTCTGCTTTTGATATCTGCAGCTTCACCCTTCACGCAGTGACCATAGGAGTCAATTTCCACTGGCAGCGTAATGAGGACCAGACCTTCAGGGGAAACCTTAAGTTCATATTGCGTGGAGATGAGGTGACCGCGATAAACATTCTGCCGCTGGAGGCTTACCTGGTCAGCGTCATCTCTTCGGAGATGAGCGCCACTTCTTCGCGTGAGCTTCTCAGTGCCCATGCTGTCATCTCCCGGAGCTGGTTGCTGGCCCAGATTGACAAGACCCTGCGGCTGAGTGACGCGGGAGAGAAGTACCGCACCAGCTTTGTCACGGAGGATGAGATCACAAGGTGGTATGACAGGGAGGATCACAGGGATTTCGATGTATGTGCTGATGACCACTGCCAGCGTTACCAGGGGATAACAAGAGCCTCCACAGCGGCGGTTGAGGAAGCAGTACATGAGACCCGGGGCGAGGTGCTGATGTACAATGACTTCATTTGTGACGCCCGCTATTCAAAGTGCTGTGGCGGCGCTACCGAGCTGTTTGAAAATACCTGGGAGCCGGTAAACCACCCTTACCTGCGCAAGGTGATTGATGGAGCTGACGATTCAGGCACTCCTGATACTGACCTGACCAATGAAGAGAATGCTGTTGAATGGATAAATGCGAACCACCACGCCTTCTGCAACACCTCTGACAGGCATATACTCTCACAGGTACTCAACAACTATGACCAGGAGACCAATGATTTCTTCAGGTGGAGGGTTACCTACCGGCAGGATGAACTGAGTGACCTTGTCAGGGAGAGAACGGGCATTGACTTTGGACGCATTACTGCCCTGGAACCTCTTGACAGGGGTACCTCGGGGCGTATCTTCAGACTCAGGATCACAGGTGACAAAAGGAGCATGGTCATAGGCAAGGAGCTGGAGATCAGAAAGGCTCTCTCAAAATCACACCTCTACAGTTCTGCATTCCGGGTGGAGAGAGTGGAGGAGAGCGATCAGGCCTCTTTTGTACTTCATGGAGCAGGATGGGGCCATGGTGTAGGGCTGTGCCAGATAGGCGCTGCCGTAATGGGCGCTGCCGGGTACACGTACAGGAAGATACTCAATCACTATTTCGTTGATGCTGAGATAAAAAAGCTTTATTGAGATGAAAAGAGCCGTCCTTACAGTTATTCTGGCTTTACTTGCACTGGCAGGCACAAAGGCCGATTCATGGATAAGGATCAACCAGCTGGGATATCTTCCCGGATCTGTCAAGGTGGCAGTTTATATCTCCACGGAGCCGGGTACACCAAAATCATTTGCAGTGTATGATGCTCTTACCGGCAGGTCTGTCTTCAGGGGGAGCGCCACAGTCTATGACGGTGCGCTGTGGGGCATGGCTGCAGCCGCGCGGCTAGACTTCTCCGGGCTGAAGGCACCCGGAGGATACTATATATTATATGGCTCCGCCCGGTCAGAGACATTCCGCATCGGTACGGGCGTCTATGACGGCACGGCTGACTTTATCCTGAACTACATACGGCAGCAGCGTTGCGGGTATAATCCCTTCCTTGCCGATTCATGCCATCAGCATGACGGTATGATAGTGGATCACCCGGTCCTGGCAGGGAAGCCCATAGATGTGCGCGGCGGCTACCACGATGCCAGTGATCACCTGAGGTATACAGCCACCACAGCCAACTCCGTCTACCAGATGATGTTTGCATATATGAAGTCGCCTGAGATCTTCGGCGACAGTTATGATGCATCCGGCTCTGCCGGCAGCAACGGCATCCCTGACATCCTTGATGAAGTTAAGTGGGGATTGGAGTGGCTCCTGAAGATGAATCCTGACAGCGGGGTGATGTATAACCAGGTGGCTGATGACCGTGACCATTTGGGGTTTCGCCTCCCTAACCTTGACAGTGCTGACTACGGTCTCGGTCCTTACAGACCCGTCTATTTCGTGACCGGAAGGCCACAGGGGCTGGCGGCATTCAAGAACAGGACAGAGGGTGTTGCCTCCACGGCAGGCAAGTTTGCGTCAGTCTTTGCCATGGGAGCGAAGATGTTCGCCGGCAGTGATCCTGATATGGCTGAGATTATGGCTGCAAGGGCTGTTGATGCCTTTGAGTTCGGTCTGACAGACCCGGGCTCCACACAGACAGCATGCAACGTGTCGCCGTACTTCTATGAAGAAGACAACTATGTTGACGACATGCAGCTTGGAGCCTGGGAGCTTTATACACTTACCGGGGATAAAAAATACCTTGAGCAGGCCGACTACTGGGGGGTTCTTGAGCCCCATACCCCATGGATTGAGAAGGACACGGCGCGCCATTACCAGTTCTATCCCTTTGTTAATCTGGGTCATGCACATATCGGGATGTCAGGTACGGAATATTCTGAAAAGTATATCGGCTTTATGCGCAGGGGGCTTGAGATCATTGATTCCAGGGACCGCGATGATGTTTTCCAGGTCAAGATCCCCTTTGTATGGTGCTCAAACAACTATGTAGCTGCTGCCCTGACACAGTGCAGGCTTTACCGTGAGGCCACCGGCGACAGCCGGTTTGATCATATGGAAGCTGCAATGCGCGACTGGCTCTTCGGGTGCAACCCGTGGGGTACATCGATGATATGCGGCCTTCCTGCCGGGGGTGATTATCCGCTCTATCCCCACTCGGCAGTGACGGTATACCTGGGGCAGACAACCACCGGAGGACTGGTTGACGGACCTATTAACAAGACCATTCATGATAATCTCAAGGGGCTGGCGCTCCTCAGGCCTGATCCGTATGCAGCTTTCCAGGGAGGCAGGATTGTCTATCATGATGATATAGGTGATTACAGCACCAATGAGCCTACCCTTGACGGCACAGCCAGCCTCAGTTATTATCTCTCCACCCTTGAGAAGGAAGGGAGA
>JAAZBN010000058.1 GCA_012513795.1 Bacteroidales bacterium
AGGAAGTTGCGTCTGACACTTGTGCCCGATCCCTTCGGGGCACAGAGGATAACATCAATATCGTCAGGAGGTATCACCCCTGTATGTTCCTTGTATGTTACCGAGAAGCCGTGTGAAAAATATAGTGCCTTACCTGGTGTTAGATGCGGCCTGATGAACGGCCACAGTATCCGCTGGGCGGCGTCAGAGACCAGGTACTGTATCACGGTACCGCGGACAGCCGCCTCCTCAACCGTGAAGAGTGAAACCCCCGGGACAAATCCGTCTGCCACTGCCCTGTCCCAGTCAGCCCTGAACTCCGGCGCCTGGCCTATTATCACATTGACGCCGTTGTCACGCATGTTCATGGCCTGTGCCGGCCCCTGGACGCCGTAACCGATGACGGCTACAACCTCGTCATTAAGTACTTCGCGTGCCTTTGACAGCGGAAATTCCTGTCTGGTGACAACCTTCTCAACTACTCCTCCGAAATCAATCTGTGCCATAATAAATTACTGTTAGGTTAGTGTTTCTGTTCAACTGTACAATTCAACTGCTTCCTGCATGTTCCTCCGGGCTTCGTCCATCTCCTTCAGATAGGTGTTCAGCTCCTTTACCTGCCGGGTGACGGCTATACGTCCTGAGCTGACGAACTGCAGCACCCCGCAGGGTTCAAGCAGTGTGAGCAGCTCCTTGATCTCCGTCCTGGTGCCGCTTTTCTCCACCACCGTATATTCGGACGTCACCTCGAGGATCCTTGCGTGGTACTTCCTGACGATATCGGCTGACATGCTGCCAGACATCAGCCCGCGGGTGGTTACCTTGTAGAGAGCTACCTCCTGGCAAATGATTTCCGTGGAGGTGTGCACGAATACTTTAAGGACGTCAACCAGTTTTTCTATCTGGCGGGCCACCTTCTCCACCATCTCAGGTGTGGTGCGGACCACCATTGTCAGCATCTGCACGCCGGGCACCGCCGATTCTGAGGCCGTGATGCTCTCAATGTTTATCTGCCTTCGGGTCAGGATGAGGGTGATCCTGCTGAGTATACCGATGTGGCTCTCGCTGAATAGCGAGATAGTAAATTCCTGTTTCATGACTTTCCGTTATAAGTAAGTGTTACTTCAGATACTGATGCTCCCGGTTCAATCATCGGGAGGATATTGGCCTTACGGCTCACCTCTGCCTGCAGCAGGAAGGGGCCGTTGGCGGAGAACATCTCTTCCACGGTCTCTCTCAGCTCCTGGCGTGAGGTTACCTTTCGTGCTGAGATGCCGTAGGCTGACGCCAGCATCACGAAATCAGGGTTGACCAACTCTGTTGAGGCATAGCGGCTGTTGAAGAACATCTCCTGCCACTGGCGCACCATCCCGAGGAAGCTGTTGTTCAGAAGGACGATCTTCACGGGGATGCGGTACTGCATTATTGTTCCCAGTTCCTGTACGGTCATCTGTAGTCCGCCGTCGCCGGTGAAGACTACTGTCTGTCTGCCTTCGCCACCCACGGCTGCCCCCAGTGCTGCCGGCAGCCCGAAGCCCATTGTGCCCATTCCTCCCGAAGTGACCAGCCTGTTGCTGTCAGTGAAGTGGTAATAGCGAGCTACGGCCATCTGGTGTTGTCCCACATCGGTCACCACCACGGCATCCCTGCCTGCCATTTCAGAGACTGTCTTCACAACCTCGCCCATTGTCAGATCACCCACCTCAGGTTCCGTCTCCGGTTTAACCACTTTTTCATGCTCCGTCCGGTCAAGGATGCGGAACTCCCTGATCCACTCCTCCCTGCTTCTTTCCCTTACCAGTGGGAGAAGGGCAGTGATTGCTTCGCGTGCATCACTGTTTATGCCGAGGTCTGCTCTTACATTCTTGTTTATCTCTGCCCGGTCAATCTCGATATGTATCACACGTGCGCCCGGAGCGTATTTCTTCAGGTTACCGGTTACCCTGTCATCAAACCGCATACCTGCGGCAATGATCAGGTCTGCCTTGTTGGTCAGGACGTTGGGAGCATAGTTGCCATGCATGCCCAGCATCCCGGCGTACAGCCTGTGATCATGGCTGAAGGCCGGTAAGCCGAGCAGGGTCACTGCCACGGGGATAGCTGCCTTTTCAGCCAGGGCCCTCAGCTCTGCCATGGCTCCGGAGATGATGACTCCGTGGCCGGCCAGGATCATAGGCCTCTCGGCATAGTTGATCATCACCGCAGCCGACTCAATATCCCTGCTGATCAGAGGATTGACCGGGTTATAGCTTCGTATATAGGTGCACCGGGAGTACCTGTAGGTCAGGTTTTCGAACTGGGCGTCCTTTGCGATATCAATCAGTACGGGTCCCGGTCGCCCTGTGCGGGCGATATAAAAGGCACGCGCCACAGTGTCAGGAATCTCCTCTGCTCTCTTTACCTGGGCGTTCCATTTGGTCACCGGCATCGAGATGCCGAGTATGTCCGTCTCCTGGAATGCATCGGTGCCTATCAGTCCTGCTGTCACCTGTGCCGTGATGAATACCACCGGCACCGAGTCAAGGAAGGCATTGGCCATGCCTGTCACCAGGTTGGTTGCTCCGGGACCTGATGTGGCAAAGCATACCCCGGGTTTCCCTGTCACCATGGCGTAGGCCTGTGCTGCATGGGCAGCTCCCTGCTCATGCCTTGTGAGTATATGTCTTAGCCTGTCAGTGTAATCGAGCAGTCTGTCATAGACGGGCATGATTGCGCCGCCAGGGTAGCCGAAGATGGTATCGACACCCTCTTCGATGAGTGCTTTGAGCAGAGCCTCGGCACCGGTGATCACCGTGTCTGCGGATACAGTTGCGCCATGCCCGGATTCCCGGGCTTGCGCTCCGGCATTGCCTGCTTCCGAAGTCTCTGTTACTTCTGCCCCGTCCTTCAGGGCTGCTTGGATATTGTTACTCACTTTCATTGTCAGTGTATTGTCTCAGATAAGTCTTATTGCTCCCCTGTCTGCCGAGCTGACGTGTGCCGCGTAGATCCTTAGTGCCGGCGAGACGAAACGGTTTCTGGCAGCGGGAGTGTATGCTGCTGTGCCCCTGACCTCCTCGGCCATTCGTCGCTTTACAAGTATTGAATTGTCCAGTGCAAGCCTGATGGTGCGGGCAGGGATGTCAATCTCCACCCTGTCACCGTCACGTACCAGGGCTATTGTTCCCCCTGCGGCGGCCTCAGGGGAGACATGTCCCAGCGACAGTCCCGCGGATCCTCCCGAGAAGCGGCCGTCTGTAATGAGTGCACAGTGGCGCTCCAGTCCCTTTGACTTCAGGAATGAGGTGGGGTAGAGCATCTCCTGCATCCCCGGGCCGCCGCGGGGACCCTCATACCGTATCACAACCACATCTCCCTCCTTTACTCTCCCGCCGAGGATGTCTTCAACGGCTGCCTCCTGCGAGTCAAACACCACGGCCGGTCCGCTGAACTTAAGCATTGAGCTGTCAATGGCCGCTGTCTTTACAATACACCCATCCGGGGCGAGGTTGCCATACAGCACGGCCAGTCCCCCGTCATTGCTGTAGGGGTGACCGGGGTCTCTTATAGCACCGTTGACCCTGTCTGTGTCATGCGAGTGGTACTTTGCAACAGATGTGAATGGTTCAGTCCGTACCGTGCCCCCGGGTGCGCAGAGGAACAGATCCAGTGCCTCCGGCAGTGCGGAGGCACTGTTGATGTCCCAGTCTGCGAGTGCATCCCCAAGAGTTGGATAATCTACTCTCCCAACCCCTGTGTCAAGCATACCGCCTCTGCTCAGTTCTCCCATGATTGCAAATACTCCACCGGCGCGATTAATATCTTCCATGTGATATGACGAGGAGGGGGAGACCCTGCAGATATTGGGTACGTGGCGTGAGAGTCCGTCTGTGTCTCTCATGGTAAAATCAACCCCGGCTTCATGGGCTATGGCCGGGAGATGGAGAACGGTGTTGGTTGATCCTCCCATGGCTATGTCAACGCTCATGGCGTTCATGAAAGCCTCCCTGGTGGCTATCGAACGGGGCAGAACGGAATCGTCACCTTCATTGTAGTATCTCTCTGACATATCTGCAATCAGGCGGGCAGCTCTTATGAAGAGGTTATTCCTGGCCGAGTGTGTGGCCGGCACGGTCCCGTTTCCCGGGAGCGCCATCCCGAGTGCTTCTGCCAGGCAGTTCATGGAGTTGGCTGTGAACATCCCGGAGCAGGAACCACAGGTAGGGCACGCTGATCTTTCCAGTTCAAGCAGATCATTGTCCGTGACGCTGTCATCAGCAGAGGCCACCATTGCATCAATCAGGTCAACAGGCCTGCCCCCGGCCATACCAGCCTCCATGGGTCCGCCCGAGACAATAATGGCGGGTATGTTGAGGCGCATGGCTGCCATAAGCATGCCGGGAGTGATCTTGTCGCAGTTGCTGATGCATATCATCGCGTCAGCGCAATGGGCATTGCATACATACTCCACGCTGTCGGCAATCAGGTCACGCGAGGGAAGGGAATAGAGCATTCCCCCGTGCCCCATTGCAATGCCATCATCAATGGCTATTGTATTGAACTCCGCAGCAAAGAGTCCCCTCTCCGCCAGCTCTGCTTTTATCAGCTGCCCAGCCTGATGCAGATGTACATGACCCGGGACGAACTGCGAGAATGAGTTGACGACAGCTATCACCGGCCGGCCGAACTGTTCCTCCTTCATCCCGTTGGCGCGCCAGAGGCTCCTGGCGCCGGCCATTGTCCTGCCGGTCATTGTACGTTTACTCCTGAGTTCCCTTTTCATTGCTTGACATTTGTAAAAAAAAAGCTCCCCGGTTTCCCGGGAAGCTTCTGTATACATTTATGGTCACTATATATCACTCCCCGGTCATCCGCTTATGGCGATGAGAAGAAAGAGGGCAATAATAAACAGTGACGTATAGTTCATGGTCTCATTTATGGATGACAAAATTAATCATTATTTTAAAAAAACAAGGGAAAGTTCAAAAAAAATTAATTTTTTAAACCTTCCCTTACCTATTTAATAATAGACAGGGCGAAAAAATTTAATTATTTTAAAACGCCCAGTTCCTTTCCGACTTTTGTGAATGAGGCTATGGCTTTGTCAAGGTGTTCGGTTTCGTGTGCTGCCGAGAGTTGTACTCTGATGCGTGCCTGGCCTTTTGGTACTACGGGATAATAGAAGCCTGTGACATAGATCCCTTCATTCAGCAGTTTCGCAGCCATCTCCTGTGACAATTTGGCGTCATAGAGCATTACGGCGCAGATGGCTGACTGGGTGGGTTTGATATCAAAGCCTGCCTTCATCATCTTGTCCATGAAATATTTCGTGTTGAAGTGCAGCTTATCCTGCAGCTCGTTGGTTTCCGTCATCATCTCTACCATCTTAATTCCTGCAGCGGCCACCAGTGGCGGGATAGAGTTGCTGAAGAGATAGGGTCTGGAACGCTGACGCAGCATATCAATTATCTCCTTCTTCCCGGTAGTGAATCCTCCTATTGCTCCACCAAAGGCTTTGCCCAGGGTGCCGGTGATGATCTCTATCTTTCCCTTGAGGTCATAAAGCTCTGTGACTCCGCGACCGGTATCACCGACCACGCCCGCTGAATGTGATTCGTCTACCATTACCATGGCATTGTATTTATTGGCCAGCTCATAGATTTTGTCAAGCGGTGCCACATTGCCATCCATTGAAAAGACGCCGTCAGTGACTATCAGCCTGAATCGCTGCGCCTGTGCCTCTTTCAGCTTCTCCTCGAGGTCATTCATGTCAGCGTTGGCATAACGGTAGCGCTGAGCCTTGCAGAGACGGACGCCGTCAATGATGGAAGCATGGTTGAGGGCATCGGAGATGATGGCATCCTGCTCTGACAGCAGCGGCTCGAAGACTCCGCCATTGGCATCGAAACAGGCAGCATAAAGGATTGTGTCTTCTGTACCGAAGAACTGTGCAAGCTTCTGCTCCAGCTC
>JAAZBN010000006.1 GCA_012513795.1 Bacteroidales bacterium
GTAGTCCATAGGGGAATCGAACCCCTGTTACCAGGATGAAAACCTGACGTCCTAACCACTAGACGAATGGACCTTAAAGAACTTAAAAAAGCGGATGCAAAGATGGCATCTTTTTTTATATCTGCAAAATATTATGTAAAAAAATATGCCTTCCCTTCATCCGCCTGCGGGTAACGGATTGGCAGCGTCTAGAAGACGTACCTTACCGTGAAACCGCCGTTCCAGTAGATGAAGCCTGGTCCGCTGGTGAGCTGCAGAGCAGGGCCGATACCCAGTCCGATGTTGATGGGTACCTCATCAAAGGTATATTCCAGTCCGATTATACCATCAACACCCACAAGAATACCTGTCTCATATTCGTCCTTGTAATAGTCGTTCCAGAATCCAACATGAGCTCCGGGCCCGACAAACCAGTCGAGGTTGGGAGTCCACTCAGTGGGATTCTGCCACTGGTAGAATCCTGTGATGACGAAGTTATGTCCCCAGTAACCGGTTCCGGCAATCAGTTCAAGGGCATTGGTGCTTGATATGAAAGTCTTGAAAGTGATTCCTGAAGGATCACCGCCTCTGAGACCAATGGCTGATTTGTAGCTCTGAGCCTGGACGCCGAATGTCAGGGCAATCAGTACCAGAATGACAGTCAATGTTCTTTTCATTATTTTTCAGATTTAAGTTTTGTATGACTAACAAAGATATTATTTACTAACCGAAAAATGCAGTTTTTGTTTATTTAAAGAGTAACAGACTGAGGGCCATTACGCCCATTCCTGACACCAGCCCGTAAATTGAGAGGTGATGCTCACCATATTTTTCTGCTGCCGGCAGCAACTCGTCAAGTGATATGAAAACCATGATCCCGGCAACGAAACAGAAGAGCAGCCCCATGACGTTTTCTGTCATTATCGGCATCAGCAGCAGGTAGCCGACGATTGCGCCCACAGGCTCCGAGATGCCACTGAGAAAGGATAGTCTGAATGCTTTCTTTTTGCTTCCGGTGGCGTAAAAGACCGGGACAGATACTGCAATGCCTTCGGGGATGTTGTGAATGGCCACTGCCACGGCAATGGCAATACCTATCTGCGGATCAGAGAGTGCTGCAGTGAAGGTTGCCAGTCCCTCCGGGAAGTTGTGTATACCAATAGCCAGGGCTGTCATGGCTCCCATGCGCAGCAGCCTGCCACTGCGGGCTTCCTCCTCTCCTCCTTCGATCTTTTTGAATTCATGTGGGTTCTCCTGAGAGGGGATAAGCCTGTCTATGATACCGATAAGGGCTATGCCTGCAAAAAAAGCTATCACCGCTGCCCACCAGCCCTGACGCATACCCATTGCCTCGGAGAGAACCGCCTGTCCCTTAACGAATATCTCTACGAAAGAGACATAGATCATCACCCCGGCTGAGAAGCCCAGGCTGATTGTGAGGAACCTGGTATTGGTCTTTTTGGCGAAGAAGGCAATTGTACTGCCGACACCGGTGGAGAGGCCGGCGAAGAGTGTCAGCAGGAACGCGAAAAGTATTGTATTGAAATCAGGATTCATTCGCTCTCTAGCAGTTCAGCTTCACCTGCCAAAAATACCAAATTTGGTTATCTTGCAGCCTTTAAGAGAAGATAAAATGAAGATATCCCTTTTCAATATATCAAATTTCAGGGTTGACGGCGGAGCGATGTTCGGTGTCATTCCCAAAGCTCTCTGGAGCAGACAGGCAGAGGCTGATGAGAAGAACACCATTGATCTCTCCCTTACATCCCTGGTAGTGGAGACTGGCGGGAGGGTCATACTCGTTGATGCAGGGTGGGGTGATAAGCAGGATGAGAAATTTTTCCGCCATGTTTATCTTCATGGAGGCTCAGGTCTTGTTGGCGGTCTGGCCGGATGCGGCTACAGCCCGGATAATATCACTGACGTGATCATTACTCACCTGCATGCCGATCATTGCGGGGGTTGTTTTGTGAATGCCCCCGGCGGAGGAGTGGAAGCTCTCTTTCCCAACGCTGTTTACCATATCAGCCGTCCACAGTGGGAATGGGCCAATGAATCAAACCTCCGTGAGGAGGATGCCTTCCTGCCGGAGAACATCAAACCCTTCGGTGAGAGCGGCAAGCTGAACCTGGTTGAGGAGAACGGTGAGCTCTGCCCCGGCGTGAGATTAAGGATCTTTTACGGTCATACACCCGGCCTGATGCTGCCGGAGATAAGTTACCGGGGAAGGACGCTCTTTTATGCCGGGGACCTGATACCGACGGCCGCGCATATTCCGTTACTATGGAACATGGCATATGACCTGTTGCCGCTGGTTACCATAGCCGAAAAGCAGGAGATCCTTGATGAGGCACTGCGGAATGATCACCTGCTGTTGTTTCAGCATGATCCCCTTGCCGAATGCTGTGAGTTAACGGAAACGCCTAAAGGCATCCGTGGCGGAAGGAAGGGAAAGCTTTCAGATTTTGTCTGAAGAAGCAGAGTATTATTTTGCCGACGAAGATCCCCTTACTACCAGGTCTGAGGTAATAACCCTGTTCTGAACCGGTCCGCGGGGTTTTTCTATTCTTTCAATAAGTATCCTGGCGGCTTCCTGGCCCATTTCAAAGCCTTTCTGATCAACAGATGTAAGGCCAGGGTCAGTCAGTTTGGCTATCTGGCTGTTAGTAAACCCTACCACGGCAATATCCTCGGGGATCCGCAGTCCGTGCCGCTTGATGATCATCAGTGTCTGGGCCGCGGTAAGGTCATTGACGGCAAAGAAAGCTTCTGGCCTGGGTGTCCGGCGCAGTATTCCGGGAATCATTCTCTCGGCACTCTCTATGTCATCGCATTTAACTATATCTTCTTCAGAAGGGGTGAGCCTGTACTCTCTCATTGCCCTCAGATAGCCTTTGCGCCTGTTGCTGGCAATAGCCAGCTGAGGCGGTCCCGACAGATGAACAATGCGCTTCTTCCCGGAACGGAGAAGATGGTTGACAGCCTTGTACGCACCTTCTTCATCGTCAATGACAACACTGTCAGTTCTGATCTCCTCCACAGCCCTGTCAAAAAAGACGAGCGGAATATCCTTGTCCAGGATACTGCGGTAATGCCTGTAATCAGTGGTTGTCTTTGCCACCGATGCAAGGATGCCGTCAACCCGGCTTGCAAGGAGTGTCCTGATATTTTTCACCTCATGCTCCCACATCTCGTTGCTCTGGCAGAGTATCATGTTGTAGTCACGCTGGTAAACAACATCCTCTATGCCGCTGATCACCGTGGAGAAGAAATAGTGCACAACATCCGGGATTATTACTCCGATGGTTTTGGAAGAGCCGCTCTTCAGGCTCAGTGCAATAGGGTTGGGCCTGTAGTTCCATCTTTCGGCAAGCTCATTGACCGCATCACGGGTGGCCTGGCTGATGTCAGGATGATCCTTCAGAGCCCTTGAAACGGTTGATGGTGATATCCCCAGCTCCCTGGCAATATCTTTTATGGTTACGTTTTCTTTACCCATATTAGGAATCAGGTACATGTAAAGATAAACAAAAATTTAACTTTTATGTGATCTGAAAATTTACCTGAGGCCCAATTCAAACGTTTGCGGTATCGATTGCGTAAAAAACCTGAAAAAGAGTTGGTTAACTCTGAAAAAAGGCCGAATTTTATCATCCCAAAACCTGAACAAATATCTTTAGCAATAATAGTAATTCTGAAAACTGCAATTAAACTGATCTATTTATGGAGAAACTAACTGGAAAACGGCTCTTCATGCTGACCTTCGGCTTAATGATGAGTCTTGTTGTCTTAGGGCAACAGGTGAGAGTGTCAGGTACAGTTACCGATGCGGCCGACAGACAGACGTTACCCGGAGTGAACGTTGTTGTCAAGGGCACGCTTACGGGAACTATTACCGGCATTGACGGAGAATACTCCCTGATGGCAAAGCCAGGGGATGTTCTTGTGTTCACCTTTATTGGTTACCTGCCGCAGGAGGTAACCGTTGGTGAAGCAACAATCATCAACGTGGCTATGCGTACTGATGTCCAGGCCCTCGAGGAGGTGGTGGTCATCGGCTACGGAACAGTCAAGAAGAGTGATGCCACGGGTTCAGTGGCAGCTGTAAGCTCAAAGGACTTTAACAAGGGCGCCATCACCTCACCGCAGGATCTGCTGGTGGGCAAGAGTGCCGGTGTGGTCATCACCACCGCCGGCGGTGCACCCGGAAGCGGAGCCACCATCCGCGTGCGCGGAGGCTCCTCGCTGAACGCCTCCAATGACCCGCTCATAATCATTGACGGTGTTCCCATTGATAACAATAATGTTTCAGGAAGCTCAAACATACTGTCATTTGTAAACCCGAATGACATTGAGACCTTCACGGTGCTGAAGGACGCTTCCGCAACCGCCATCTACGGCTCAAGGGCATCAAACGGCGTCATTCTCATCACCACCAAGAAGGGAACGGCAGGCAGCCCCCTGACAGTCTCCTATGACGGTAACGTATCGGTTGCCAATGCCATCGCCTTTGTTGATGTTTACTCGGGTGATGAGATCAGGCAGCTTGCCCTGCAGAAGTCTGATCTTTTCGGGATAGACAACCTTGATCTCCTTGGCACCCAGAACACAAACTGGCAGAGGGAGATCTTCCGCGCAGCCGTCTCTCATGACCATAACCTGAGCCTCTCCGGTTCAGTGAGTACTCTTCCCTACCGCTTCTCAGTCGGATATACTGACCAGAACGGTATCCTGAAGAACACTGACATGCAGCGCTTCACAGGGTCACTGAGCCTTAACCCCACCTTCTTCAATGACCGGCTTAAGGTTAATATGAACCTCAAGGGAATGAATACCCATCATAATTACGGTGATGCAGGAGCTATCGGATCAGCAGTCAATATGGATCCCACCCAGGTTATCCGTGACGGCAACTCCAATTCTGATGGTTATTTCCAGTGGGGCAATTATGGCGCCAACCTTGGCACGGCCAACCCCGTTGAGCAGGCTCTGGCAGCTGACAACAGGTCAGTGGTCAACAGGGTGATCGGTAATATTCAGTTTGATTACGCTCTTCCCTTCCTTCCGGAACTGAGGGCAAATCTTAACATGGCAACCGACTATGCTGTAAGTGACGGTCATAACAACCGTCCCAAAACATCACCATCAGTCATCACCGCCCCGCTTTACGGCAGGCTTTCTGACTACAGCGGCACCAACTACAATAACCTGCTTGATTTCTATCTGAACTACAACAAGGGACTGGAGAGCATCAACAGTGCCATTGATGTGACAGCCGGTTATTCATGGCAGCACTTCAAGAGAGAAGGAGAATCATATACCAGGGGCAGGGTTGATGCCGAGCATCCTATCTACCAGATGTCAGACAGCTCATCCTTCGTGACTGAGAACTACCTGGTTTCATTCTTTGGCCGTGTCAACTATACCCTGGCAGACAGGTATCTCCTTACTTTCACCCTTCGTGAGGACGGATCATCACGCTTTGCAAAAGATAACCGCTGGGGCACTTTCCCGTCAGTGGCTCTTGCATGGAAGATCAAGGACGAATCGTTCCTCAGAAATATCAAAGCCGTGACTGATCTGAAGCTCAGGCTTGGATGGGGTATAACCGGTCAGCAGGATATCGGTAATGATTATCCTGCCATGGCTCTCTACCGCCAGGCATCTGAAGGTTCATACTATTATATTAACGGGGAGTTCATTCCGACACTCAGGCCTGATGCCTATGACCCGGACATAAAATGGGAAGAGACAACAACGATGAATATCGGTCTCGATTTCGGGTTCGTCAATGACCGTATCACCGGTTCTGTTGATCTTTATAACAGGGTCACCGATGACCTTCTGAACTCAGTCACCATCCCCAGCGGAAGCAACTTCTCCAACACGCTCCTTACCAACGTGGGCAGCCTTAAGAATAATGGTGTTGAGCTTGCGCTTAACTTTATTCCGGTCTCAACCACTGACATGCTTCTTTCAATAGGATTCAATGCCACATACAATGTGAATGAGATCACGAAGCTGCTGATCACTGACGATCCCAACTATATAGGTATACTCTACGGGGATGCCTTCACAGGTCAGAAGCAGGTCACCAGGGTGGGTTACCCGGCTTACTCCTTCTTCGTCAACCGCCAGGTTTATGATAGCAATGGCAATCCAATTGAAGGACTTTATGTTGACGAGTCCGGCGAGGGGGGTGTTGTCAACGGTGACAATAATGACAAGTACATCTATCATAATCCTGTGGCCGACTATCTGCTTGGCCTCTCAGGAAGGTTTGAGTATAAGAACTTTGATCTGTCAGCCTCTGCCCGTGCCAGCATAGGTAACTATGTGTACAACCAGGTACTGGCCGGTGCATCCTTTGACCAGATGCAACAGATTGGCTACTGGAAGAACTTCACCAGGGCGCTCAGCGAGACCAACTTCGTTAAACGCCAGTTCACCAGTGATTACTTCGTTGAGAATGCATCATTCCTGAAGCTTGACAACGTGAGTGCAGGCTACAGGTTTGACAACCTCTTCGGTGCTGTTGGCGCCCGCGTGAGCTTCACCGTGCAGAATGCACTGATACTTACCAACTACAGCGGCCTTGACCCGGAGGTCCCGGGTGGTGTTGACAACAACTTCTACCCCAGACCCCGCACCTTCATGCTCGGTATAGGGCTTACCTACTAATAAAATAAAGATAAGCAGATATGAATAAGAAGATTTTAATATTCGGAATTATACTTTCAGCGCTGATGATCTCATCATGCGTGAAGGATCTGGATGTCATTCCGCAGGACCCGACAAAAATCCTTGCTGGTAACCTGGGTGACGATCCTGCCTATATGAATCAGGCCCTGGGAAAGATCTATGCCAGCTTTATAATCTCGGGTCAGGGTGCCAACGGAGGCGATGACATAGCAGCCTCTGACGGTAACTTCTTTACTACCATGAGAGCTCTCTGGAACCTTCAGGAGATTACTACTGACGAGGCTATATGCGCCTGGGGTGATGTCGGTATCGCTGACCTGAACACCCAGACATGGAGTCCGAGCAACCCGTTCCTTACGGCACTGTACCAGCGTCTGGCTCTGAGCATCACCTACGCCAATGACTTTATCAACAATGCTCAGCTCTATGGCACAGAGAATGTAGACAGATACGTGGCTGAGGCTCGTTTCCTGAGGGCTCTTGCCTATTACTGGGCAATTGACCTGTTCGGACAGTTCCCCTTTACCACTGAAGAAGATGGTGTGGGTAAGTTCTTCCCGGAGATAGGTACCAGGCAGGAGATATTCAACTATATCGAGTCTGAGCTTCTGGCTATTGAGAACAGTCTAGGTGCCCCGAGGTTTTCCTACCCGCAGGCTGACCAGGCTGCTGCATGGATGCTTCTTTCGAGGCTTTACCTTAATGCCGAGGTTTACACCGGAACACCCCGGTGGAGTGATGTGGTAACATACACCGGCAGAGTTATTGGCGCCGGTTACTCACTGGCCCCCGACTACAGGCAGAACTTCAGCGCCGACAATGACGGCCGCAGCAATCCGGAGATGATCTTTGCTTGGGAGCAGGATGGAATGAATGTACAGGGATATGTTGGCACCACCTTTATCATTGAATCATCCAGTGATGCCCAATATATCAGGGCCGAAGATTTCCACGGTCTGACCTCAAACACCAACTGGAACGGTAACCGTGCAAGGATACAGTTTCTTGATGTTATGGTTGACACTATTGCCACTTATGGTAATGTACCGATACCGGCAAGTGACCCGACCTTTTCTGAGTGTCCTGACCAGAGGGTCTTCCTGAAGATGAAGAAGGACAGGAATATCCCGTCACCTTCAGCCAGCGGCGACTATGGTATAGGCGTTTACAAATTCACTGCACGTAACGCAAACGGCACACTGCCTGCAAACTATAACACTGCGTATGCATGTACTGATTTCCCGGTATTCCGTCTGGCCGACGCCTACATGATGAGAGCAGAAGCACTCTTCAGACTTGGCGGCGCAGAAAATATCCAGGCTGCTGTTAATGATATCAACCTTATCAGGCAGCGTGCCTATGGAGATGACAGCGGCAACATAGAAGTTGCAGACCTTACTCTCGATTTCATTATCGATGAGCGCGCTCGCGAGTTCTACTATGAGGCACAGAGACGCACTGACCTGGTTCGCTTCGGCAAATTTACCGGAGGCGATTACCTGTGGCAGTGGAAGGGCGGCGCATATGCCGGCACCAGTACCTCAGAACACCTGAATCTCTTCCCGATACCGGGTGATGAGCTGTCGTCCAACCCGAACTACAACGATCAGAATAACCCGGGTTACTAATCCTTAAAGCGAAGAAAAATGAAGAAGAATCTATTAATATACCTGATATTCATCGGACTGGCGGGCGTATTCACAGCCTGTGAAGAGGATGGTGACAAGGTCATCATGCTTTCCAATCCGGTTGCCCCGACGCTCACCACCATCCCTGATCTTACACTTGAGAGGAGTAACGGGACACAGATGCTGGAATTTGTCGGCACCCCGGTTGATCCCGGATTCCAGGCTTCAGCCACATATTATCTTGAAGCTTGCGAACAGGGGACAAATTTTACTGATCCAGTGACCATCTGGTCTGGAACGCAGTGCAAGTCAATGAAGATTACTGTAAGTGATCTCAATGGCATACTGGTTAAAAAGTTCCCCGCTGATGCATCCACACCACTGGACTTCCGTCTAAGGGCTGTGCTTGTGGTTGACGCCGGCACCGGCGCCCCGGGAACGGGTACCAACCCCTTCTCGTACTCCTCGGCTTTAAAGGGTGCTACGGTGGCTCTCTACGGCCTGCCGAGACTTGATCTTGTCAACTCGGGCATGACCCAGAAAATTGAGTCAGCTCTTGGTGACGGCAAGTACACAGGACTGGTCAAGCTTGACCCTGCCAATGCGTTTACACTCACTGATCCTGACGCCGGAACGAACTACGGCGGAGCAGGCGGTGTGCTTACAGTCAATGGTGCAGCCATCGTTCCCTCAGCCGCCGGATGGCACAAGCTGGATGTGGATGTCAATGCAGGCACATTTGAGATCTCCTCTTACATGATCGGGCTTGTAGGGTCAGCAACACCCAACGGATGGGATTCACCAGACCAAAAGATGGAATACGATCCTGCTTCCGGAACATGGAGCATAACCATTGACCTGGTTGACGGAGAGATCAAGTTCAGACTGAACGACGGATGGGCATGGAACCTGGGA
>JAAZBN010000059.1 GCA_012513795.1 Bacteroidales bacterium
CTGTCTTCGTGGTGTTGTACATCGGATCCTGGAAGAGCTCCATCCAGAGGTTCCCGATAGAGTGCCAGTCGATTATTACATACATGCCGAGGTCCGTGCACCATTCTACCGCCTCGCGCAGCAGCTCTACGTACTTTTCGGGTGTCCGTTCACGCCATGCCACAGGGTGTACAGGAATGCGCACTATCATGGCACCGGCCTTTTTAACCTGCTCAAAATGCGTCCTGTTCCAGTGGCCCTGCCGCTCTATCTTGTCAGGGTCGGAGATTGACAGTCCACGGAAGAGTACTGCCTGGCCCTTGTCGTTGATAAATTTGTTGCCCTGCACCATGATCAGGGGCAGCGTCTTTGCCTTAGGGTCAGGGTCGGGCCTGGCCGTCGGGTCGCCGAAATACCACGGTTTGGTTTCCTGGGCACAAAGGGCATGCGAGGCAAAGAATGCTGTCAGCAGGATAATTGCCATGAGTGATCTTGTTTTCATATTCTTGGAGAGTGTTTGATTGACCGGCTATAAGCTTTTATGATGATTTGAAGAACATGAAATTACTAAATCATCTTTTACCGTCAAAGGGTCCGGCAAGAACAATTGGCGGCGGGCATTGTTATCCGGATAATGAATCAAATGATGGAACCTATGAGTACTGTGAAAGTTGCTTTTTTCGATGCTAAACCGTATGACATTGAATCGTTCAATGAGCTGAATCGTGATCAACGGTTTACAATAAAATACTTTAAGTTCCATCTGACGCCTGACAATGTTGTCCTGGCGCAAGGGTATGACGCCGTGATCATCTTCGTGAATGACACCGTGGATGCAGAGATGATAATGAAGCTGAAGGAATACGGGGTGAAGCTTATTGCTCTTCGCTCTGCGGGATTCAATAATGTGGACCTGAAGGCTGCTCTCAACAATATAAGTGTTGTGCGTGTGCCGGCATATTCGCCCCATGCCATCGCGGAGCACACGGTGGCGCTTATGCTGACGCTCAACCGGAAGGTGCACAGGGCTTACTTCCGCACGCGCGATACCAATTTCGCCCTGAACGGGCTGCTGGGATTTGACATGTACGGCAAGACGGCCGGGGTGATCGGCACGGGACGGATAGGGAAGGTGCTGGTGGGGATTCTACGCGGATTCGGGATGGAGGTGCTGCTCAACGACATGTACCCTGATGAGGCGTTTGCCGCGGAGACGGGTTGCAGGTATACCACGCTGGAAGAGGTTTACAGGGCATCAGACATCATTTCGCTGAACTGTCCGCTGACGCGCGAAACGGAGTACATGATCAATTCTTCAACCATTGCCATGATGAAGAAGGGGGTGATGCTCATCAACACCGGCCGTGGCAAGCTGATCAGAACTGCAGACCTGATTGAGGGGCTGAAGAGCGGGCAAATCGGATCGGCGGGGCTGGATGTGTACGAGGAGGAGAGCCAGTTCTTCTTCGAGGATCTCTCGGACAGGGTGCTGGCTGATGACGTGCTGGCGCGGCTGCTGACATTCAACAATGTGATAATCACATCTCACCAGGGGTTCTTCACCCGCGAGGCCATACGCAACATCGCAGAGACCACGCTGAAGAATATTGACGACTTCTTCGCCGGCCGCAAGCTGGTGAATGAGGTGTGCTTTAATTGCGGTAACTGACTGCCAGGCTGCAACCATAAGAAGAGGGGGCTCCGTACTTGCCGGGACCCCCTCTCTGCAATTGGTTATCTGATCAGATGAATTACTTCATTGCTTTCTTGTACAGCTCGGCCACCTTCTTCCAGTTGACCACGTTCCAGAAGATGCCCACGTATTCGGGCCTGCGGTTCTGGTACTTCAGATAATAGGCGTGCTCCCATACGTCGAGACCAAGTATCGGCTGTCCGCGCTTGGCAGCCACATCCATCAGCGGGTTATCCTGGTTAGGTGTCTGTGACACGAAGAGCTTGCCTTCGGCATCCACCGCCAGCCATGCCCAACCGCTTCCGAACTGGGTCTTTGCGGCGGTCTCGAAGTCAGCCTTGAACTTGTCAAAAGAGCCAAATGTCTCTTCTATTGCCTTGAGCAGCTCGCCCTCAGGCTGGCCACCTGCATTCGGTCCCATTACCTTCCAGAAGAGCATGTGGTTATAATACCCTCCTCCGTTGTTGCGTATAGCCGAAGAGTAGATGCTCACCCTGCTGAAGATGTCTTCAAGAGGCAGGTTGTCAATCTTCGCTTCCCCAGCGGCTTTAACAAAATTATCATAGTATGCCCTGTGGTGCTTTGTGTAATGGATCTCCATGGTCTGGGCGTCAATGTAGGGCTCCAGTGCATCATACGCATAGGGGAGCTCCGGAAAAATATAGTTCTGTGCCATAGTTTTGTTGTTTACGGTTAATATTCCTAAAACAATGCTGAAAATCAGAAATGCTTTCGTCTTCATTTTCTTGTTTTTTATTTATTAAACACAGAGTCCCCGGAAATGTTCACAACTAAACTTTTATAAATTTACTACTATTTAGTATTTTCGCCCTGGTAAGAATGAATAAATAAATATCAAAATGCTATGAAATGGCAGGGACGTCGCGGAAGCGACAATGTTGAAGACCGCAGGGGAATGAGCACAGGCACAAAGGTTGTCGGAGGTGGCATCGGAACTCTGGTGATAGTACTTCTTGTATATCTGCTCGGGGGTGATCCCTCGGGCATTATTGAACAATCAGGTTCCCAGCAGTCTGCAGGCCCGGTGCAATCAACCGAGGCAGAGGAACAGATGGCACAGTTCGTGTCAGTGGTGCTGGCTGATACCGAGGAGGTCTGGGGTAAGATCTTCGCGGAGGCGGGAGCTACCTACCGCAAGCCAACACTTGTGCTCTTCAGGGACCAGGTGCAGTCGGCCTGCGGCTATGCCACTGCTGCCAGCGGACCTTTCTACTGCCCGGCAGACGAAAAGGTTTACCTTGATCTCAGTTTCTTTGATGATCTGCGTGCACGGTACGGTGTCTACGGCGACTTTGCCATAGCATATGTTGTTGCGCATGAGATAGGGCATCATGTACAGAACCAGATGGGAATACTTGAGGAGGTGCAGGCACAGCGAATGCGTCTCAGCGAGGTCAGGGGCAACCAGCTCACCGTCAGGCTTGAGTTGCAGGCCGACTTCCTTGCGGGGGTGTGGGCGCATTATGCGCAGAAGATGTTCAACTCCATTGAGGAGGGTGACATCGATGAGGCTCTGAATGCCGCTGCTTCAATCGGTGACGACGTTTTGCAGAAGAAATATCAGGGCAGGGTTGTGCCTGACAGCTTCACCCATGGCACCGCTGCACAGCGCTCCGGATGGCTCCGCAAGGGATGGGAGACAGGCGACCTGAACCAGGGTGATACATTCTCGGCTGCGATCTGACAGGCAGAACCTGAAAATGAAAGTTAACGGCTGAACCCGTATGGAGGGATCAGCCTTTTATTCATATCTTTTTTAAAATCGCTTCTCCTTAGCACAGAAAGGAGTGGCAAATCCTTTCTGATGAAAATAATCTGGAAGTATCTCAAACCGTTCAAGGGCCTGCTGTTTATCTCTATGGGTCTCGCTGCCATCGCCCAGGTGCTGGAGCTCATTGACCCGATCATCTTCGGTAAGATAATAGACCTCTATGCCGTCAATACCGACGGACGAACTGAAAGCGAACTTATCAGGGGAGCGCTCAGACTCCTTGCCCTGGCAGTTGGTGTTGCGCTGCTGGCACGACTGGCAAGGGCATTCAAGGACTTCGTCACCCGGCTGACTGTACAGAAGTTCGGTCTGTCTGTTTTTGATGAGGGACTGAGACACACACTCC
>JAAZBN010000060.1 GCA_012513795.1 Bacteroidales bacterium
AAGATGGTAAAAGCAAGGTGCGCATAAAAGCCTCAGAACAATCTGACAACAATGAGATCATAAGAGCTATGACCTCGGCAGGGCAGGTTATCTCTTTCAATCCGGCACTGCCGTCAATGAATGAGATTTTCATTAGGGTTGTGGAAACAAAGAACAGGGAAGCCGTAATAAACTGAGCCATGAACAAGATATCACTTATCATCCGCAGGGAATACATCACCAGGGTACGGAAGAAATCATTCCTCATAATGACCCTTCTTACTCCTCTCCTTTTTGCCCTTATTTTCATTATCCCTATGCTTGTCATGGGCAGCGAAGACAAGGATTTCAAGAAGATTGCCGTGATTGAGGACGGATCTGATCTCTTCACCAATGTCATACCTGACACCAAGGATACTGATTTTGAATACCTCTCCGGGGTAAGGCTCAACGACATTAAGAAGAATTTTTCCGATCTGGGTTATTACGGTGTGCTTTACATCTCGCCCCAGATTATTACAACACCTGATGCAGTACAACTTATATCCATCAAACAGCCTCCGATAGGGCTCCTTGACCATATTTCAGGGTCACTGGAGAAGGAGATTGAGAAGCAGAAACTTCTTGCCTACAATATTGAGAATCTTGATGAGATCCTCCGGACCATCAACACCAGTGTCAGGGTACAGACCCTCAAGATCGATGAGTCAGGGGGAGCACGCGAGACCAGCACCGGCATCTCCATGGCCCTGGCCTATATAGGCGGATTCCTTATGTACATGCTGGTATTCATGTTTGGCTCAATGGTTATGCGTGGTGTCATTGAGGAGAAGACAAACCGCATTGTTGAGGTTATTGTCTCCTCAGTCAAACCGGTGCAGCTCATGCTTGGCAAGATCATTGGCGTGGCCCTGGTTGGTCTTACCCAGTTCGCGCTGTGGATCCTTCTTACCTTCGCCCTGGTACTGGTCATGAAGACTGTTCTGCTTCCCGAGTCAGCCATGGAGCAGATACAGCAGCTGCCCCGAAGCTTTGCCGAGGCAGACCAGGCAATGTCAGGCGCGGGCACTGCAACCATGAGTGCGGAGCAGCTTTCGGAATTCCAGGAGCTTTTTGCCGGGGCATTGAATCAGCCCTGGGGCCTGATTATCTTCTGCTTTATCTTCTTCTTCCTGACAGGATACCTTCTCTATGCCTCACTCTTCGCCGCTATCGGCTCAGCCGTGGACAACGAGACTGAGACGCAGCAGTTCATGCTGCCGGTAACCATACCCATAATACTTGCCCTGATTGTTGCCATGGGTGTCATGCAGAACCCGGAGAGCTCACTGGCCTTCTGGTTCTCAATTATCCCCTTCACCTCTCCCATTGTGATGATGGCACGCATACCATTTGACGTACCTGCATGGGAGATAATCCTCTCAATGGCCCTTATGCTCCTTACACTCGTCGGCGCCGTATGGATGGCGGCAAAGATCTACCGCACCGGTATACTCATGTATGGCAAGAAAACCTCTTACAGGGAGCTATGGAAGTGGCTGACATACAAAGGATAAATTTAATACAGATATGCCCAGAATTTTAGTTATTGATGATGAAAGGTCAATCAGGAACACCCTGAAGGATGTGCTTGAATATGAAAAGTATGAGGTTGACTTGGCCGAGGAGGGCACAACAGGCATAGAGTTTTTCTCACAGCACCATTATGATGCCGTCCTGTGTGATATCAAGATGGCCAAGATGGATGGCATAGAGGTATTGCAGAAGCTGCAGGAACAATCAGCCGATGTGCCTGTGATAATGATCTCCGGCCATGGCAACATTGATACGGCTGTGGACTCCATCAGGAAGGGAGCGTTTGACTTCCTTGAGAAGCCACTTGACCTCAACAGGCTTCTCATCACCATCCGCAATGCACTGGAGAGGGGGTCACTGATCACTCAGACCAAGGTACTGAAGAAACAGGTAAGCAAAAAATATGAGATTGTTGGTGCCTCTCCTTCAATCGTTCAGGTGAAGGAGATGATTGACAGGGTGGCTCCCACGGAAGCCCGGGTGCTGATCACCGGGGCCAACGGTACAGGCAAGGAGCTGGTGGCACACCAGATACATGAAAAAAGCTCCCGCTCGCGCGGACCTTTCGTTGAGGTCAATTGCGCGGCCATACCCTCGGAGCTGATTGAAAGTGAGCTCTTCGGTCATGAGAAGGGATCATTCACCTCCGCAATCAAACAGCGTATAGGCAAGTTTGAACAGGCCAACGGCGGCACCATCTTCCTCGATGAGGTGGGAGACATGAGCCTGGCAGCCCAGGCAAAGGTTCTCAGGGCGCTCCAGGAGAACAAGATCACACGAGTTGGATCAGACAAGGATATACATGTTGATGTCAGGGTGATTGCTGCCACCAACAAGAATATCAGGGAGGAGATCGACCGTAATACCTTCCGTGAGGACCTCTACCACCGGCTGAGCGTGATACTGATACATGTGCCCACCCTTAACGAGAGAAGTGATGACATACCTCTTCTTGCGGAACATTTCAATAATCTCATCTGCAGCGAATATGGAATGAGCCTCAAAAAGATCACCTCAGATGCAATCACCGAGCTGCAGAAGATCAAATGGACCGGCAACATCAGGGAGTTCAGGAATGTGCTTGAAAGGCTTATTATCCTTTGTCCTGAGCAGATTACGGGAAAGGATGTCATTGCCTACGCCAGGCCCGTATCAGGATTCACCGAGATATGAGAAGGATTCCTTTCATACTGCTCTCAGTAACGCTGATGACAGGGCTGCTTATCACTGCATCATGTGGCAGGAGGGATAAGGAGAGCATTCCGGTCTCATTCAATGACGGATGGTTCTTCATCAGGCAGGATTCAGCCAATGCTGATAAGATACTGCCCGGGATCATCCCGAATCACAAATGGGACGAGGTCTCCCTTCCACATACTGCCTTCATTGAACCGCTGGTGGTATCAGGCACTCAGTGGACTGGCATCTGCTGGTACAAGAAGATCTACAGGCCCGGCAAGCGTCAGAGGCACAGGCATACCGGCCTTCTCTTTGACGGCGCAATGCATGACGCCATTGTCTATCTCAATGGCGCTGAGATAGCACGTCACACAGGAGGCTATCTGCCCTTTTACGTTAACCTTACCAATGATCTTGAATATGGTAAAGAGAACGAGATCCTCATCAGGCTTGATAACAGGGAGAATCCTCATATTCCTCCCGGCAAGCCTCTTGATAAGCTCAATTTCCTGTGGTACAGCGGCCTCTACCGCAATGTGAGCCTTTATGTTACTGACAGGCTGCACATTACCACCCCTCCCCAGTCAAATGCGCCGCCCGGCGGAGGAATCATAACGGGTGTGAGGGATGTGAGCAGTGAGTCCGCCACCCTGACCCTCTCTGCCCATGTGGTCAATGACGACCGTATGCCAAGGTCTTTCCGCATGAGGAATATCCTGCTTGATGCTGCCGGCCTGGAGGTGGCCTCATCACTTTCAGAGCTGACCGATCTTGAACCCGGGCAGAGTACCCGTCTCATGACCCGGATCATGGTTATGAAGCCTGCCCTGTGGATGCCTGAGACGCCGTTTCTATATACTATCAGGACAGAATTGCTGTCAGAGAACGGTTCAGTCACAGACAGCAGGGAGACACGCACAGGCATACGGACGGTTAGGTTCACCCATGACAATGGACTGATGCTCAACGGCCAGCCTGTCAGGCTCGCCGGCACAAACAGGCACCAGGAATATCCCTATATAGGTTATGCCCTGTCTGATAATGCAAGTTACCGTGATGCACTTAAGATTAAGGAGGCAGGATTCAATATTGTCCGGAGCTCACACTATCCTCCTTCGCCGGCTTTTCTTGATGCATGTGATGAGCTTGGACTGATGGTAATTGATGCCATCCCCGGATGGCAGTTTATGGGTGACTCACTCTTTGCAAATGCAGTTATTCAGGATGCCAGAATGATGTGCCGCCGTGACCGTAACCACCCTTCAGTGGTGATGTGGGAGGCATCACTCAATGAGACCCTCATGCCGGTACCCTTCCTCAGAAGGCTTCACCTCACCGTCAAGGAGGAGCTGCCTTTTGGCAACAACGCCACGTGCAGCTGGATGGACACCATATGTGATATATTCACCCCCGCCCGCCAGCATGCCCCGGCACCCCGTTACTGGAAAGACTACCGCAAGGCGAAGCCGCTCTTCATCAGTGAGTATGGTGACCGGGAGTATTATTCACAGGATGCCGGCCTCTGCCAGGCTGATGTCAGTGACCCGGAATCCTCCGGGAAACACTCCAGGCAGGCGCGCGGTGACGGCGACAGGGGGATGCTTCAACAGGCCCTCAACTTCCGGGAAGCACATAACGATAACCTCTACGGGCCTTCCATCGGTGACGCCAACTGGCTCATGTTCGACTATAACAGGGGATATGCTCCTGATCTTGAAACCTCTGGTATCATGGATATCTTCAGGTTGCCAAAGTTCGCTTACTGGTTCTACCGGAGCCAGTATGATCACGGACCAGTATGCTTTATTGCCCATCATAACCTTCCTGAATCAGGAAACATGGTGATGGTCTTCAGTAATGCCGACACCATACAGCTGTTCCGTAATGACTCCCTTATTTCGGTGCAGGGACCTGACAGGGACAGTTCTTCGCTGAACCTTCTGCATCCGCCATTTACTTTCATTCTTCCCGATCATGTTCCGGGAACCATAAAGGCAATTGCCTTAAGGAACGGCGCCGTGATCGCTTCCCATACGGTCAGCACCCCGGGAGTGCCGGTAGCGCTGCGCCTGACGGCTGATTTCAGCAACAAGCCACTGCGAGCTGACAATTCAGATGCAGTCTTTGTTTATGCCACACTCATAGACTCTGCAGGCAATCAGGCTCATTTGGCAGACTCACTTGTGGAATTCACGGTAAGGGGGAACGCGGAGCTGATAGGGACCAATCCTGTAAGGGCTGAGGCAGGCATAGCATCAATCCTCCTCCGGTCAGGCAGCCCCGGCAGGGTAATGATAAAGGCCTCTTCTGCGGGCATGTCGGAAGCAGAACTGATGACAGAGAGCCGGTAAAGCATCATATCTCCCGGGGAGTAGTTTTTCAGAACCGGAAATATATGAATGGCTGCACCACTTCGGCGCCCACCCTGTGAAGCAGCAGGGCTACTGCCACTGCAACCAGGAACTGGACCACAACAGGCAGTTTTATAAAGAGTCCCCTGTAGGCCTCCTTAACGGTTACGGGCAGAAAATGGAGAATATATCCTGAGACAATAAGCACTATCACCGGCAGGTAGGCCATCAGTACCTGTCCGTAATGGCCGGGGCTGAATGTTGAGAAAATCTGTGAAATCATCACGCCAGCCTGGTCCATTGTCTCCGCCCGGAAGAATATCCATGCGAAACTGACAAAGTTAAAGGTAAGAATTATTCCTGCCACGGATGCGATGCGTCTCTTTCGCTTAACCCTCCTGAAGAGGTAATGCCATATCTTCTCGGCCACCAGGGCCACACCGTGCAGTCCGCCCCAGACCACGAAACGGGTTGCGGCACCATGCCACAAGCCGCCGAGCAGCATGGTTACCATCAGGTTGAATCCGGTACGCAGGGCCCCCTTCCTGTTACCCCCAAGAGGGATATACAGATAGTCCTTGAGCCACCGCGAAAGGGAGATATGCCACCTTTTCCAGAAGTCACTGACATTAACAGCCTTATAGGGTGAGTTAAAATTGACCGGCAGGCGGAATCCCATGAGCAGTGCCACCCCGATGGCTATGTCAGTGTAACCGGAGAAGTCACAGTATATCTGCAGTCCGTACCCGTAAACAGCCATAAGATTCTCAAAACCCGAGTAGATAGCAGGAGCATCAAAGACCCGGTCAATGAACCCGGTGGAGATAAAGTCAGAAATGAGCATCTTCTTTATCAGCCCCTGCACTATCAGGAATAATCCATGTCCGAACTCATTCCGGCTGATGGTATAATCACCCCTCATCTGGGGCATAAACTCGGATGCACGTACAATGGGTCCGGCCACCAGCTGGGGGAAAAAGGTAAGGTAGAAGGCAAAATCCGTGAAATTGCGCACTGCAGCCATTCTTCCCCTGTATACGTCAATACTGTAGCTCAGCGCCTGGAAGGTGAAGAATGAGATACCCACCGGCAGGATAATGTTGGAGACATTGAAATTCGTGCCGAAGAGGTTGTTGGACCATACGGAAAAGATATCACGCGCAACAAATGATGTGTCGAACAGTGAGTTGATAGTCCCGGTAAAAAAACCGGCGTATTTGAAATAAGAGAGGAATCCCAGCAGCAGTATGATGTTGAAAATCATCCATAAGCGCTTCCCTCCCCGTCTGCGTGACCTCCCTGTCATGATGGCCGTAAAAAAGGTGAGAAGAGTTGTAAGCAGCAGCAGGATAATGAACAGGCCGCCCGCCCGGTAATAGAAGTAGAGGCTTACCACCAGCAGCCATGTATGACACATAGCCCTGCGGCGGTGAACCAGGGCAAAGCCTGCAATCACCACAAGGAAGAATATCCAGAAGCCGGGAGTGGTAAAGATGAATGTCTGGTCAGGGTGGTACTTCAACAGAGATGAGAACCTGTTTATCAACCGGCTGAATAGATTTTCTTCCCTGCCGGAGGCATTTTCTCTGTCTTCGGCAATCGCCTCCCCGGATGATGTGAGAGCATTTGATGCGGCGGGTCTGTCAGCAGGTGCGAGCGAACCATCAGCGTCATTTGACACAGTAAAGTCTCCGGCATCCCTTACGGCTTCACCGGTGATAGCGGTTTTCGACCGATAATCTGTTGCCACCGGCTGCCTGGCTGCCAGCAGGTCTGAGTAGAGTCGCGCTGCTAAGGTATCAGTACCTGCATTCGACAGGTGGGTGAGATCTTTTGATGATAGCGGAGGCTGGTGGTTATACCATCGGAGTATAGAACCCGGTCCGCCCATTGACTCCCATGCATCCCAGAAGATTGCGCCGCTCCTCCCGGCTGCCTTTCTCTGGGCATCACGTATGGCCCTGATGTTAGGGAAACGGCGGATGGTGTCATTATCACGCAGCGCCATGTCGGTCACGCTTACAAGCACCACCGGTGCACCACCGGAGGCCTCTTTCAGCCAGTTTACCTGCTTGACAAGCCCATCCTCGTAATAGTGGTACTCGCTCCTGACGTTGCGGACAACATTAAGCCCGAAGTGAAGAAAGATTATGTCAGGTTTTAGGCTGGCATAGCACCCCTCAAATCCCCTGATGTCAGTCATGACAAACTCAAGGCCGGCGCTGCCCCGTACCGGGATATTGTCAACCACCACACCCGTCTCGCTCTCAAGGCTCAGAGCATATATGTCGGGCGAGTTACGTCCGGCGAATTCTATGGTCACCTCAGACACCTGCGGCAGACGCACGGCGTATTCCAGGGGTCCTTCTCCCATCTGGAGCATGGCAAAATCAACCAGCGCGTTGCCTGAACGGATACCAACAAGCACTGTGTCATGGTTGTTGCCATAGAAGATCCTAAGGTTGTCATATCTTGATACTGCAGAGTCAGCGCCCGGTACGGTATTTACCTTTACTGTGGCAAATGAACGGGTCATCATGCTGTCACCCGGAGGGGTGAACCGGCATAGGGCCAGCATGGGGCCGAGCCTGTTGTGAGGGAGTGTGCCGTTCCTGTAATCGAGAAGGGTATATCTCTTCCAGTTTGACGAGGAGCGTACCACAAATGAACGCGTATACATTACAGGCATTACCGGTGATATCATTCCCGGGCCTGTCCCTCCTCTGTTCTCTCTCAACTCCTTTCTCAGCAGCGAGGTCACCCGGTCACCCTCAACCTGTGAATCGCCGTAATAGACTATCCTGACCTGCCTGTTCAGGGCAGCCGAATCTCTTACCAGGTCACCCGGGTGGAATGAGCGGGAAGAGGCATCCGGCAACAGGTGGTCCGATGTCTGCCCTGACGCGGCAGCATACTCCATTGACAGTTCCCGGTTATCTGCAACCCCTTCTTCCAACCCTCCCGGCCCTGTCAGTATCTCCAGTGAAGGACTCTCTCCATCATCCGGCCGCCCGAAAGTGCGAACATCAGCACCAGACTCCTCATTGTTGCCTCTAGTCATACTGCCCGGAGAGAGGCTCTCTGTGGCTGCCATGCTCCCGGGCCCCCGTCTCTCATCATGGCTGGCGCTGATAGAGGAATCAGCCATGGCACTCTCCTCATAATGACTCATGATGTTCTCATCAGGCCACAGCTTTGTTGTCAGCAGGCTGAGGGTGAAGAGTGTCAGGACGACGGCAAGCAGAAATATCAGGATTCTGCCGGGGCGCATATTCTGTGTAGATTCAGCTTTTTTTCCTTATCCTCAGCTTCTGTCCCACCTGTATCCTTGAAGCATCGGAGATATTGTTCAGTCTCAGTATATCAGTGGCAGAAACGCCATCGAACTTTTTGGCGATATCCCATACAGTGTCACCATATCTTACCGTATAAAGCACAAACTCATTGTCTGCACCGGAAGGAGCCGGCACCGGTGACATGGCCGGGCCGGTAGCCGCAGAAGCAACAACCTTACCCTCCAGCTTCTGCTTCTCCGCAAAGCTCATTGAGTTGACCCTGCTGTAACGGTCGGCTTTGGAGGGATCAACATAAACGGTCAGTTTCTGCCCTACCCTGATGGTGTTCCTGTAAATATTGTTCCAGTATCTCAGTTCTGACAGGCCCACGTCATACCATTCTGAAATGAAGCCCAGGTTATCTCCATCCTTGACCACATAGGTCAGCTTTGTTTTGCCCTTGACGTCCGGCGGAGTATAAACCGAGTGCTGTGGCACGGCGGCCTGATTGACCCTGGTGAGGTACTCCTCCCTGCGGTAACCGGTGATGGTGTCAGCCATTGCAATAAAATCGCCCAGTTTATCCAGGGGAAGAGTAACGGGGCTGGGTCTGCTGCGGCCCGGCACCAGGCCTGTCCGGTACTGCGGATTCATTGTCCTGAGCTCTTCAAGAGGCAGGTCAAGGACGGCAGATATCTGCTCAAGATGCATATCCTGTGACACCATGACAGTATCAATGGCAAGCGGAAGGTTGATCTGAACGGGTGTGATATTATGCTCCCTGTAGTAGTTCATTGCATAGGTGGCTGCCACATATGCCGGTATATAGCCACGTGTCTCCCGCGGCAGGCGGGTGTAAATCTCCCAGTAATCCTTTCTGTTGCCTGAACGGCGTATGGCTTTGTTTACATTGCCCGGGCCACAGTTGTAAGCTGCAATGACCAGTATCCAGTCATTGTATATACCGTACAGGTCCTTCAGGTACTTCGCCGCAGCATGAGTTGCCTTCACCGGGTCACGCCGCTCATCTACAACCGAGTTGATTGTCAGCCCGTACATCCTGCCGGTACTGTACATGAACTGCCAGAGTCCCGTGGCCCCGACCCTGCTGACAGCATTGGGATTGAGGGCCGACTCAATAACAGCCATATATTTCAGCTCAACGGGAAGGCCATAGTAACTGAAGATATCCTCTATCATAGGGAAATAGTAGTCCTGCAATCCCAGCATAACCTGGAACCGGTCTACCTTCCTCTGGGTGTAGACATGGATGTGATTCCGGATAATATTGTTGTAGGGAAGTATAATAAGTGAATTTATCCGGCTGATGCGATCCTTATAAATTGAATCACTGAACTCATAGACAACAGAGTCTGTTGCCGGAAGATCAGTGCCGGAGACAGACATGCGAACAAACCAGTTGTTGAGCAGACTGTCAAGATCGTTTTCAATCAGTTCAGTAGATTCGCTGCTTCGGATGATTATCGTATCATTGACCGGGAATGCCGGCAGGGTGACAAAGGCAAGCAACAGCGACAGAATTATATTTTTCAGGTTCTTTTTCATAAAGCTAAAACGTCTTGGTAACGGCAATTGTTATTCCCGGTGACACTCCCGTGTAATTAAAATTTATTGGCACAACCGAGGCTTTGAGGTCATCGGAAATATCATAGTCGAAAAGACTGGCATCAACGTGAGCATCAATGATTGTCAGCAGGTACCAAGCTGCTATGCCGATGTATGACAGATCACGGTACTTCCGGTAATAGTCTACACCATTAAGGAGGGTTGTATTAACCCACGATGTTGTTGACGGGTTTGCCGTTTCGGGATGGAGTACGGGGTCATACTCTGCCGGATCGAGGCCTACAAGCCTGTCCAGGAGGTCTGTATAGCTGTCGGTCTCGGGAATGATATCATTGAAATCCTGGTAGGCGCTGATAAAATTGTTATAGCTTTTTGTATTCACAGTCACAGCATAACCCAGTGCCCCGAAACCTGCATAAACAAACGGCACTTTCCAGTACTTGCGGTTGTATATCTGACCGAGGCCTGGCAGGGCGGCAGCGAACATGGTAGATCTTATGGGTTCGATGGTATACCTTTTCACCTTCTCCTTCACTGCCGGAATGGAGTCAGTGGTTTGCCCGGTGCAGGTAACAGCAGTGGTGAAAAGGAGTATCAGGGCTATGTTACTGCTGAGCTTCAATGGCAAACATTTTGCGTTTGCCGGCAAATATAAGTAATTACCTGTTAAGTTTGTCGAGCAATCCTATTATGCGTTCCATCTCATCACCGTCAGAGAATGGGATCACTATCTTGCCCCTTCCCTTTTCATTGATGCGGAACTGCACATCAGACTGAAAGAGTGAGCTCAGCTGCCTTGCCAGCTCCTCATATTCGGTGTTGAGGCGTTTTTTCTTCTCCACCTTCACAGGGTCTTTTGAAGAAGAGCTCTGCAACTGCCTGACCAGCTCTTCTGTGGCTCTTACTGACAGATCCTCCTCAATGATATGGTAAAAGACCTTTATCTGTTTTGACGGGTCTTCAATATTCACCAGGGTACGTGCATGCCCCATGGTAAGGTTCCTGTTCCTTATCCCCAGCTGTATCTCGGCAGGCAGTCTCAGCAGCCTGAGATAGTTAGCCACTGTTGATCGTTGCTTGCCCACGCGGTCACTCAGTTGTTCCTGTGTCAGGCTGCACTCCTCTATGAGGCGCTGGTAGGTTATGGCCACCTCAATGGCGTCAAGATCCTCCCTCTGTATGTTTTCCACCAGTGCCATCTCAAGCATGGCAGTGTCATCAGCAGTGCGTATGTATGCAGGCACATGGGTCAGTCCGGCCATGCGTGCGGCACGGAGCCTGCGTTCACCGGCAATGAGCTGGTATCTGCCGTCACCTGTCTCTCGGACGGTGAGTGGAACAACTATCCCGAGCTGACGGATAGAGGCAGCCAGCTCCTCAAGCGATTGGCTGTCAAAGCGGGTACGCGGCTGAAAAGGATTACCGTCAATGGAATTGATATCTATCTGCAGATTGGCTTCTACCTTCTTTTCAAGCGCCTCCTTCTCAACACCTTCAATCAGGGCGCCGAGACCTCTGCCCAGCGGGCTCTTTTTGTTCGTGTTCATAAGCGTTAATACAGTGTTTAATTCTTCTGCTTCGCCTCAACCCTGTCAAGCAGCTCCCGGGCCAGGTTAAGATAGTTGACCGTGCCTCTTGATTCAGCATCATATAGTATGGCAGGCTGACCGTAGCTGGGCGCCTCGGACAGCTTTACATTGCGCTGTATGATGGTGTTGAAGACCATCTGCTGGAAATGACGCGTCACCTCCTCCACAACCTGGTTGGCCAGCCTGAGACGTGAGTCATACATTGTAAGGAGAAAACCCTCTATCTCCAGTGCCGGGTTAAGGTTGGTCTGGATGATCTTGATAGTATTGAGAAGCTTACCCAGCCCCTCCAGGGCGAAGTACTCACACTGGACAGGTATGATCACCGAGTTGGCAGCCGTGAGTGCATTGACTGTCAGCAGTCCGAGAGAAGGCGAACAGTCTATCAGTATATAATCATAGTCAGCCGCCACAGGAGCTATCACCCTCTTCAGGGTCTTCTCCCTCTCGGGCCTCTCGAGCATTTCAATCTCAGCCCCTACAAGGTCAATATTGGACGGTATGACAGACAGATTGTCTATCCCACACTGAGTGACAGCCTGCCTCGGACTGACCCCGTCAATGAGACAGTCATAAATGGTGGTCTTGACCTGCTTGAGGTCAATCCCCAACCCGGAGGTGGCATTGGCCTGCGGGTCTGCATCAATAACCAGTACTCTCTTTTCAAGCGCTGCCAGACTGGCGGCCAGGTTGATAGCCGTAGTCGTCTTTCCTACTCCTCCCTTCTGATTGGCCAGTGCAATGATCCTTGACATATGATCCCTTTTACCTTAAATTAATGAGCTTCAAATTTACAATTATTGCCCTTGCCGCTGAACCGGCACCATGTGTTATTGTAAACAATTTTTTCGGGGTTATTAACACGTTTTCAACAGTCGGGCCCCGGCCGTGGTGAGCATCAGTTATGCGATGCGGGATGGACCGTAATCTCGTAGAGCCAGGGCCAGTATTTGCCGGTGACAAAGAGGCGCCTGTCTTTTTCATCCCAGGCGATGCCATTGAGGACATCAGTCTCAGGAGCCCGGTCTGAACGCGGGAGAAGATTATTGAGCTCAACGTAACCGAGCACCTTCCCGGTAACCGGATCAATACGCGCAATCCTGTCGGTCTGCCATATGTTGGCCCACAACTCGCCGTCAATCATCTCCAGCTCATTGAGGTTGTCAACCATTCCCTTGTTGTCCCATACGGTGACAGAGGAGAGAACATTGAAGTCGCGGTCAAGGAACCATATCACGTTGGTTCCGTCGCTCATGACCAGGCTGTCGCCGGCGGTGGTCAGTCCCCATCCCTGTGTCTGGTAGTATATCCTGTTGATCTGCCGGAGGGTCTCCTTCTCATAGACAAACCCGACTTTAGAGGTCCATGTAAGTTGATAGAGGCGGTCCTCCAGCAGCGCCACTCCCTCACCGAAGAGGGAGCCATCAAGGTTAACCTGGCTGATCACCCTGCCTGTCTCAACCTCCACCTTCCTGAGCGATGATTCTCCCTGCTGTCCTGTGCCTTCAAAAAAGAAACCGTCATCATAGAGCAGCCCCTGGGTGTATGCCCTTCTGTCATGAGGATACCGGTTGATGACACGGTACCGGTAGGTAACCGGGCTGATGTCTGAAAGCATGTTGACAAAGAGGGTTATGGTCTGAGGCCTGGAGACAGATGACCAGGCCACTGCCCTTATGGAGACTCTTCCCGGATTGCCGGTCTGACTGAGCTGCACGGTAGCGGGTATGGCAGTGATGGTTTGCGCCAGCAGGGGTCCAACCCATACCTGAACCGAATCAACCTCAGGCTGACCTGCCGCATGGGTCACGGAAAAAACAACGGGTTCGGCACAGGAGAAGGAGGAGTTGTCAGCCGGGGCAAGCACCTCAATGAGCCTCTTTGCCGGTCTGGGGTCAGTGTCAAAAGCTGCAGGTACTTCTTTGGCAGGCTTCGCTTTGCGTGATCCGGACGACCCGGAGCATGAGATGACTGCTGCCAGTACCAGGCTGATAAGAGATAGATATAATGTACTCCTGTTCATTCTGTCTTGATCATTTTCTGCCAAACAGGTTGAAGCGGCGCTTTTTTATCTCGCGCATGGCCTTCTCTTCCCGGTCTGACCATGGATCAATCATATTCAGTACCTCGCCCCAGCCGGGGAATCCCCCTACATTTTTATCATCAACAAAAATATCCACGTTTATCTTGCGGGGAGTGTTGTCACTCCATTGCTCCTCAGGGTAATTGCGGTTAACAGCATAGAACTCTATCCCGTTCTGCCGGCAGTAGTCAACGGCCTCCTGCAGCTCCAGTCCTTCACGGAAGGTCCAGAGTATCAGCAGTGCGCCCCTCTTCTGAAGCTCCTTGAGGGTTATAAAGGCAAAGAGCTTCTCTTTGCCTATTGCCGGGTATTCATGATCAACAATAGTGCCGTCAAAATCTACTGCAATCTTAATATTTGTCAGATCTCTCATAATCCAGCTGCAAAAATAAACAAATAATAGTTGTCAGGATTATTGTAATTTAGCAATGCCTCAAAAAGAACTATGATAAGACATATCCCGAACACACTTACACTGCTCAACCTGGTCGCAGGTTTCGCCGCAACCCTCTGTGCAATAAATGGTTATAATGAATACGCGTCGTTTTGCATAATAGCCGGGATGGTCCTGGACTTTTCTGACGGATTTGCGGCACGGCTGCTGAAAGCCTGGTCAGACATCGGCAAGGATCTTGACAGTCTGGCTGACGTGGTCACCTTCGGGGTGGCGCCGGGAGCAATTGTGTTCAACCTGCTCTCGGCAGCGGGGATCTCTCCCCTGCCGGCGGGTGCGCTGGCGGCAATTATCCCTGCCGCCTCAGCGCTGAGGCTGGCGAAATTCAATAATGACGCCAGTCAGAAGAATGTCTTCAGGGGTATGGCCACGCCGGCAGCAGCCTTTACGGTGATCTCAGTGGTGCTGGCCTCCTCTTATTCGGGTGTTGCTCTGTTTGACCGGATGGCTTCATCACCGTTGACCATAGCCCTCCTGGCGCTTTTTCTTGCAGTGATGATGCTGCTTAAGATACGGATGTTCTCATTGAAATTTACCTCAGCCGGATGGAAGGGCAATGAAGAGCGTTACCTCTTTGTGGCTGTCAGTCTCCTGCTTCTGTTAATCTTCAGGATGGCTGCCCTGCCAATGATCATTGCTGCCTACATTCTTATCTCACTGTTCTTTCCCCTCTTCCGGCGGGGGAGTGCATCTGCCGGCGCTGCGTAGCCTTTTCAGCACCTCATCCTGCAGGCGGATGGACTCTTCATGGATCATGCGTATGACCCTGCCGGTGAATTCTTCATCAAGTCCCTCACTGACACCCTGCTGCGTTCTTGTCTGCAGTATCTCCAGCCATCTCTCAAGCTGGAATACCGTGACTCCGCTGTGACATTTGAACTCACCCATCTCTTCCGATATTCGCATCCTTGATGCGATGAGTCCGATTATCTGGTAGTCTATTGAGTCTATCCTGTTACGCAGATCCTCAAGCCGGTTCAGGAAGCTGATATCTCCGGAGGTGGATGAGCGAAAGACCAGCTCATCCATCAGCTTCGCGAAGCCCCGGGGGTCAAGCTGCTGGTCTCTGTCGCTCAGTGCATGAGGCGGATCAATGTGCACCTCTATCATCAGTCCTGCCATATTCATGTCTATTGCCTTCTGTGCCGTTTCAGGCACCAGGGCGGCTTTGCCTGACATATGGCTGGGATCACATATCACCGGCAGTGACGGGATCCTGCTTCTCAGTTCAATGGCCAGCTCCCACTTGGGGAGGTTGCGGTACCGGCTCTTCTCCCAGGGGGTGAAACCGCGGTGCACTGCTGCTATCCTGCGTATGCCGGCAGCATAGATCCTCTCTATTGCTCCCATCCATAGATCCAGGTCAGGGCTGAGGGGATTTTTGATCATCACGGGCAGTATTGCTCCCTGCAGTGCCGAAGCGATGGCGTCAACGCTGAAGGGATTGGAGACCGTGCGTGCTCCCAGCCAGACGGCGTCAATGCCTGCCTCAAGGCATGCCGTAGCGTGCTCGGGTGAGGCCACCTCCACGGTGACCGGCAGGCCCGTCTCTGCCTTTACCCTGGCCATCCACTCCAGTGCCCTGAAGCCCTCACCTACAAAGGAAGAGGGTCTGGAACGGGGCTTCCAGAGCCCTGCCCTGAAGAGATGAACCCTGCCCGTAGCCTTCAGCGCCCGGGCCGTGGCCATCAGCTGAGCCTCGCTCTCGGCGCTGCAGGGCCCGGCAATTATTAGAGGTCCTTCACCAAATCCCCACGATCCCGTCTGCACGATATCCATTGTCTCCTCCCCGGTAATAACGACAAAATCAGTACATGTGGCCTTCGCCATCCATCTCCTCGCTGGTTATCCTCTTTTTGTTTATTGAGCTCCATGCATACCATATGTATGCAATCACAAAGGGGATGATGAATGAGACGTACATCATCGTCTTTAAAGTGAACTGGCTTGATGATGCCTTTGCCAGTGTCAGTGAGCTGTTGAGATCGGCTGAGGAAGGGTAGAAGGAGGTTTCTCCGTAACCGGCGAGGAAGAAGAGAGCCATCACCACAGGCACAGTGCCGGAGCCGGCATACCATATCGCCTTGCGCGAACCTCTGAAGATACCCAGCCAGAGAGAGAGGAGTACAAGAACAACACCTCCCACGAAGAGTATCAGGGTTACAGGATTGCCGGCAAGGTTATGGAGGTAATGGTACCTGACCAGGGTCACCTCACCGGTGACGGCATCAGCCCTGTATCCCTTCCCGAGAAGGATAAAGGCCACAAAAGCCAGGAAGAAGACCAGGAAAGGAACAGCATTCCTGGCCAGCGCCTTCCTGATGGATTCAGCAAGAGCCGGATCATCAATTGTGTTTTCAAGATACATTAACCCCAGGACTCTTACCAGGAAGAGCACGGCCAGTCCGAGCAGCAGGTTGACAGGATTGATAAGCGCCTCCAGCCCGTGCCAGCCTGAACCCCATGTCACCCGGTTGAAGAGATCAAGGGTGAAGTCAGAGCCGGTAAAGAAGGTTGCCACTGCCACACCTATCAGGAACGGTCCCAGCAAGCCGTTAATAAAGAGAAACGTGTCAAAGAGGCTGGTTCCGTAGACATTCGCAGGCTTGGACCGGTACTCATAGGCTACTGCCTGAATGATGAAACTGAAGAGAATGGCCATCCACACCCAGTAGGCGCCGCCAAAACTGGTGGCATAGAAGAGTGGGAATGAAGCGAAGAAGGCACCGCCAAAGGTGACCAGTGTGGTAAAGGTGAACTCCCATTTACGACCCAGGGCATTTACAATCATCTTCCTCTGCATGTCATTGCGGGGAAGGGAAAAGATGAACGACTGTCCTCCCTGAACGAACATCAGGAAGACAAGCAGACCGGCAAGCAGTGAGATAAGCAACCACCAGTAACTCTGCAGGAACGCGTGTGATATCATTATTGTCATGGTTTTGTCCTCCTAATGTTTTGGTCCGGTCTTGATCTGTCTTACCATAATGGAGATCTCTGCGATGAGCAGAGCTGTAAAGAGCACGGCGAAGAGCCAGAAGGTTGTCTGCACGGCGCCGGCGCTGATATTTGACACTGCCACATGAACCGGCATGAGATTCTGAATGATCCATGGCTGACGTCCCATCTCCGTGACTATCCATCCGAGTTCACTGGCCAGGTAGGCAAGGGGTATGGAGATGAGTGCGAGCCAGAGGAACCATTGATTCTTTTCCAGCGTCTTCCGTTTATGGAACCAGAGCGCCAGCGCAAAGAGCAGAATAAAGAAGAAGCCGAGGCCCACCATCACCCTGAAGGCATAGAAAGTGACAGGCACTGAGGGGATGACCTGCCAGGGATGCTCAAAATAGCTATAGCCAAAGTATTTGAAGTAATTATCAATGAAGTCCTTATCCTCAAATTTCGCGGCCAGTTCGGCCATCGACTCCTTGTCACCCAGCTCCTTTGCCATCTTGTAATCGGTCAGCACCTGCCTGGCATAAGTACCTCTTTCCATCATCTCGCTGACAGAGAGTATTCCCCTTTCGGGATTGCCGTTGACAAGGTCCTTCAGTCCCGGCACATAACCGCTTCCCTTTCCGGTGGTCATGATTGACAGCAGTTTGGGGATCTCTATCTTCAGCTTCACGTCATGCACTTTCTTTTCGCCTATGCGGTCACCGCTGTCAGCAAGGGCGCCGATGACCGTCAGTCCGGCATCCGTTTTCCCCTCATAGAGAGCCTCCATGGCTGCAAACTTGACAGGCTGCACCTGTGCCAGCGTGCGTGCCGAGGTGTCACCGGTGAGAGCCACGGCAAGTGACGAGACCAGCCCGAAGATGCCTGCAATGAGGATACTCTTCCTGGCAAGCTCTTCCTCTCTCTTCCTTATCAGGAACCATGCGCTGATACCCACCACAAATACTGACGCCAGCACGAAGCCGGAGGTAACTGTATGCAGGAACTTATCAACCGCAACAGGGTTAAGCACCACCTCGGCAAAGCTGTTCATCTCGTTTCTTGCTGTATCAGGATTGAATACCATTCCCACAGGGTTTTCCATCCAGGCGTTGGCTACCAGTATCCAGAGGGCTGAGAGGTTGGCGCCGATGGCCACGAGCCAGGTGGAGGCAAGGTGGAACTTTTTGCTCACCTTGTTCCATCCGAAAAACATCACCGCCACGAAGGTTGATTCAAGGAAGAAGGCCATGATTCCCTCCACGGCGAGGGGTGCCCCGAATATGTCTCCGACGAACCAAGAGTAGTTGGACCAGTTGGTGCCAAACTCAAACTCCAGGATAATTCCTGTTGCCACGCCTATGGCGAAGTTGATACCAAAGAGAGTCATCCAGAATTTGGTGATCCTTTTCCACTTTTCATCACCTGTCCGGACATAGATAGTCTCCATGAACGCCAGGATAAATGAAAGACCGAGCGTCAGTGGCACGAAGAGCCAGTGGTACATGGCCGTCAGTGCAAACTGTGCGCGCGACCAGTCTACCAGGGATAGGTCAAAATTTTCGATCATAATGTCAGTTATTACCGGTTAATTGTTCCAGGACATAATCGCCCCTCTCCCTGTCAGAGTTGAAGTTAACCTTCAGGAAATCGGGAAAGAAGAATAGTTTCAGTATTAAAAACATTATAAAGAGCTTCACCAGGATGATGATCCAGACCCTCTTCCCCCACCATGACATGGTCCGGAAACCGTCATAATAGAATCTGAATATCCTGTTGAGTACATTGCCCGGACTGCTCATTTTGCCTCCGCTTCAGGTTCCCTGTTTTCCTTGCCCAGGCCCGAGGTGATCTTTCGCACGGGCCCGAAGTTATAGAAGAATTCCCGTGCAAAAACCCTGAGAGCGGTATAAGCCGGTACGGCCAGTATCATACCCACGATTCCGGCAAAACTCCCCACAGCGAAGATGACTAGGAATATCTCTATGGGATGCGCGTTCACACTTCGCGAATAGATCATCGGCTGTATGAGGTTATTGTCAATAGCCTGGGTAATGGCAATCACAATAACCATATATACCATGAGAAGCCATATTGCCGGATAGCCTGCCGTGGTTACCGCGGTGGCTACCCCCATCAGCACGGCTACCGATCCTCCAAGCCAGGGCCCTACATATGGTATCACATTGAAGACACCTATAAGCAGACCCATTACCAGAGCCTGCTGGAACGGGAACCCTACAATTGTCATCCCGATGGTGATATTTATAAGCACAATGGTGCACTGCAAAATGATACCGATAAAATATCTTATCAGCAGCTGCTTTATTGAGTGCAACACATTCCTGATCCGCTTTTCATACTGGTCGGGCACCAGAACCATGATAGTCTCCTTAAACAATCCTTCATCCTTGAGGAAGAAGAAGGCCAGGAAGGTGATTGCCACAAAAGCCACCACCAGCTTGCGCATCACTGTAACTATATTCCCCGCAAAATCAGTTATGCTGGCCGGGTTAAGGATGTTTGTGATGGTTGTGACCGCTATGTCATACAGCGTTTTATCAGCAGGCATGTTCTTGTATACCTTTCTGATTGCCACATCAATCTTGTCAATCTGTTCACGCAGACCCTGTACTATGGAGCTTGCATCAAATCCTGACAGGGCATCAATCTGTCTGCCAATCAATGGAATGAAGATGAAAAAGAAAAGGGCAAGCAGACCATATAGGAGTATAAGGGTTAGAAGTGAACTGAGGGCCTTGGGAAACCTGAACTTCCATATGCGGATACCGTTCAGGAGATCAACCACCGGCCTGCCAATCAGCGAGATCACACCCGCAGCCAGCACGTAGGCAATAATGTTCCGAAAATACCATAACAGGTATACAAGCAGTGCCAGACCAATCAGTATCAGAATATTACGCAGGGTTGTATTCATCGGCTTCTAGCGGTCAGGTTACTTAAACATTCAGATGCTGTTACAAACCAGATAGCAACATTTTCAAAATTAGAAATAATTCCTGGTTTAGCAACAGAATAAGCTAAAATGCCATCTTGTCATACATAGACTGCTTTTCATGCCAATATGTCACTAAATTATAGACGGCACATGAATTGAATAATGGAGGGTGTAAATGCAAATAATGTTTAACAATTATAAAAAAGGAGGTCGCTATGTTACCAATGATCACCAGAAGGAATTACAAGCCGCTCACGTTGTCGGATTTTCTGAATGAGGACTTTTTCCCGACATTCACCAGGTCGTCAACCAGTCTGCCTGCAGTGAATATCAGGGAAGATGAGAAGGCGTTTTATCTTGAGCTTGCCGTACCTGGCATGAACAAGAATGATCTGAAGATAGAGGTCAAGGATGAAGTTCTGACGATCTCTGCCGAGCAGAAAGATGAGAAGCAGGAGGAGCATGAGGGTTACAGGCGCAGGGAGTTCAGTTACAGTTCATTCTGCCGCAGTTTCTACCTGCCTGAGAATGTCAACGGCGATAAGATCGGCGCCAGTTATAAGGATGGCATCCTGAATGTTGAGATTCCCAAGATGGAGGAAGAGCAGAAGAAGGAAAAGATCAGGACAATCTCTATCTCATAGGGTTCAGGATTTTGCAAACATGAATGCATGAGGGTGTCTCAAAAGGGCACCCTCTCATTTTTTAAGGATTACTGTTCATTTCTTTTGCTCCTCCAAAAGAAATGAACCAAAGAAAAGGGGCAACTTCCTGTCGTATATATATAAGGCATATTCCTTATTAATCCTGCGAGATCAATGCCCGTGCAAACCGTTCACCGTATTCCGTCAGGGGCAGCTCCTTGCTGCTCTCCGGCACGAATTTATATGCTGCAGGCTCCTCAAAATATTTCATTTTCAGATTCTTCATCATCTCAGCCACCAGGCCGGGAGCCTCGCCGCTCCAGCCGTATGATCCGAATGAGCCAGCCAGCTTGCCCCTGTCACGCAGCGGGCTGATCATGGCCATCAGCTTGTATACCGGCAGCAGGGTGTTCTGGTTGATTGTGGGTGAACCCACAATCAGTCCGTCAGCGATAGTGAGCTTTGAGTCAATCTCACCGACATCTGCGGTCTCTATATCCATCACCTCCACCTCTACATTATCTGCTCTTGAGGCACCGGCGGCAATGAGCCGGGCCATCTCAGCCGTATATCCATATGCGGAAACATATGTGATCAGCAACCTCTTCCTGCCTGACCCCTCCGTCAGGCTAAGATAATCTGTTGCCAGCTTGTGTGTCTCATCAACAATCCCTTTCCAGTTGCTTCTCAATATCGGGCCGTGACCGGTGGCGATCATACGGATATCCAGCGGACGTATCTTTTCTATGGCCTTCACCATGAACTTGCTGTAAGGCTTGAGGATGACATCAAAATAGTACTTGAAATCAGCATAATAGTCGCCCGCCAGGTCGTCAAACATCTCCTCATGGCAGAAGTGAGCCCCGAAAGAGTCACAGGTAAAGAGGATCTTATCCTCAACCAGGTAGGTATAGATGGTATCAGGCCAGTGGAGGTTGGGGGCTGAAATAAACTTCAGGGTTTTACCTCCCAGATCCAGAGTATCGCCATCTTTCACAACAAGTGACCTGAAAGGTCTGTTGACAATATCTCCGAGATAGCGTATGGCGTTACCGCTCCCCACCACGGTAGCATCCGGAGCCAGGTCAAGGAGCTGGCGCATGGCGCCCGAATGATCAGGTTCAGTATGATCCAGGATAATATAATCCAGCTCTGCCGGGTCAGTGACCCTGCGCAATTTGGCCAGCCAGGTCTCACTGAACTTCTCCTTTGCAGTCTCAATGATGGCTCTCTTTTCCGCATTGATGAAGTAGGAATTGTATGTGGTACCGTGCTCGGTATGCATGACGATGTCAAAGGTCCGGATATCATAATCGAGCACCCCTATCCATTTTACATCGGGGGTGAGATCAATTATTCTGCTGTCTTCTCTCATATGTGTATCTTTTCTTTATATTACCCTGGCAATGATGGTCCGGCTGGCTCTTACCTGCTGAAACATCTCCACATCCACCTCGGTATCCGTCGGAAGGAAGATGTCAACCCTGGAGCCGAACTTGATGAATCCAAGTTCATCACCCTGCTTTACTCCTTCTCCGTTCCTGGAGTAGGTAACAATGCGCCGGGCCATGGCACCGGCCACCTGCCTCACCAGTATACCGGTGCCGCTTTCACTTGTAACAACTATGCTGCTCCGTTCGTTCAGTACTGACGACTTGGGGCTGCGGGCATGGAATTTCTTTCCGGGCTGATAATTGGTATAGGTCACCGTGCCTGAGATGGGGTACCTGTTGCTGTGCATATTGAAAGGCGACATGAAGATTGATATCTGCAGCCGGTTGTCCTTGAAATACTCCTTCTCAAAAGTCTCCTCAATGACCACAATCTTGCCGTCTGCCGGAGCATATATGAGAAGCGGATCAGGCTCAACGGGCCGTGCAGGGGTCCTGAAGAACATGACAACGAATGCCAGCAGCAGCAGTGTTGCTGCCAGACCTGCATAATGCCAGATGGAAGGCCCCTGCCAGATGAGCCATCCGGCAGTATTCAGGGCAATGAGCGTAAAGAACACGCCACCAATGATCTTATATCCCTCTCTGTGTATCCTGAATTTTCCTATCGTCATCTTAAAGCATTGTTGCAATATAAAGGTAAACAATCGGGAAAGCAACCACAACACTGTCAAACCTGTCAAGGAACCCTCCGTGACCGGGCATTATGGTCCCTGAATCCTTCAGTCCCAGGCTGCGTTTGAGCATTGACTCAAGCAGGTCGCCCAGCGTTCCGCCTATAGAAATTATCAGGGCAATGACCATCCATCCCTTCGTGTCAGCCACCCCCAGCCATCCTGAAAAGAGACGTGCCACCAGGAGCGTCAGTACCAGCCCGCCGAAGAATCCTTCCCATGATTTGGCGGGCGAGATACGCTCGAAGAGACGATGCCGGCCCAAAACTGAGCCTACCAGGTATGCCCCGGTATCATTCGTCCAGAGAAGGAGGAAAAAGCCTACTATTATTCCCGG
>JAAZBN010000061.1 GCA_012513795.1 Bacteroidales bacterium
ATGCGGTGTTTTTCCATATCTACGGCTACGGCGGTAATATGGCTTCCGCCAATATCCACTCCAATGGCGATGTTCTGAAATGAGGAATTCATTGATGGTCTGTTCAGGATCCGGTTTTAAGGCTTTGAAAATATCCATTTTTAACTAATAGTGCAAAGCAGATAATCATATTATGCCGAAAAAATAGGAGCAGTCAGAGAAATGTTATAAATTCGTGTTCATAACATTTGTGCCCCTGAGTGTTCATAATCCAATCCTGTCATGCCAAAAGCCACTAAGGAAGATGCCCTATTGTACCACAGTCGCGGCCGCAAGGGCAAGGTAGAAGTCATTCCCACGAAGCCCTATTGTACACAGTTTGATCTCAGCCTGGCATATACGCCCGGCGTGGCACATCCGTGCCTTGAGATAGAAAAGAACCCTGAGGATGCATACATGTATACAGCAAAGGGCAATCTTGTAGCAGTTATATCCAACGGCACTGCTGTTCTTGGTCTGGGTGACATCGGGTCACTGGCCGGCAAGCCGGTAATGGAGGGCAAGGGGCTACTGTTCAAAGTCTTTGCCGATGTAGATGTATTTGATATTGAGATTGATGAAAAGGATCCGGAAAAACTGATAGAGATATGTGCAAAGATTGCTCCCACCTTCGGGGGAATCAACCTGGAGGACATAAAGGCGCCGGAGTGCTTTGAGGTTGAGACGAGGCTAAAACAAATGCTTGATATCCCGGTCTTCCACGATGACCAGCATGGCACTGCCATCATCTCTGCAGCCGGGCTGCTCAATGCTGTGGAGATCAGCGGCAAGAACCTGTCTGATATGAAAGTTGTGGTATGTGGGGCAGGGGCAGCAGCCAACTCCTGCACACGGCTCTATGTGGCCCTCGGAGTTAAGAAGGAGAATGTCATCATGGTTGACAGTAAGGGGGTAATAAACAGCAAGAGGACTGACCTCAACAAATACAAGAAAGAGTGGGTCACCGAACGCGATATCAGCACGCTGGCTGAGGCTGTTGACGGAGCCGATCTCTTTCTCGGTCTCTCTGTTGCCAACATGCTGACGAAGGAGATGCTCAGCACCATGGCCCCTGATCCTATTGTCTTTGCCATGGCCAATCCCAACCCGGAGATCAGTTATGAAGATGCCATGTCAACCCGTGATGATCTGATCTTTGCCACGGGCAGGTCAGACTACCCCAACCAGATAAACAACGTGCTGGGATTTCCATTCATTTTCAGGGGAGCGCTGGATGTACGTGCACGCAATATCAATGAGGAGATGAAGCTTGCGGCCACCAGGGCGCTGGCTGCCCTGGCAAGGGAGGAAGTGCCCGCTTCGGTACTGAAAGCCTATTCGTTGGAGAACCTTGAGTTCGGACGCGAATACATCATCCCCAAGCCTCTTGATCCACGGCTCATATCATGGGTAGCCCCGGCGGTAGCCCGCGCAGCAGTTGAGACGGGAGTGGCCCGTTCAGTGATTGAGGATTGGGATGCCTATGCGGAGTCACTTGACAAACGCACATCAGAGCATATAAAACGGATATCTGAGATTTGCTGTCTTTGAGAAAAAAATCGGAAGAGGCCGGATGACATTCATCACCGGCCTCTTCACCTACCCTCCTGTTAAACAACCAACCAGCTGTGCCAAACTCTAAAAAACACAGCTTTATCATGTAAGCTTTACACCCAGTTTAGTCTCGTACATTGTAAGTATAAGTGACGAGATCTGCTCCAGAGTGAAGCTGCTCCTGTTCAGAGTCACATCAAAAAGATAATCAATGCTCTGGGGCTTCTTGTCAAGAAAGTCAACAATCAGCCTGTGCCTTTTCTCATCAGTCTGCAGGGTATACTGCTCTGCCTTTTCAATAACCATCCCCTTCTTCTTCATAACATTCTGCACCCTCCAGTATACCGGTGCCACGAGGCGAACGTGCAGGGCATTGGCCATATCGCGGGTTATGGCCACGCCTCCCCTTCCTATTATAACAACATAACCGTCACGGGCGATGGAGAGGACTACCTCCTTAATGGCCTTCTTTACAGAGCTGTCAGTGACAAACGTACCAGAGAAGGCCATGATCATCTGTGATATATCCGTCATGCCCAATCCCTGGTAATAGGTCTCAACGCGGTTGGTATCTGTCCTGAGCTCATGAGCAGCATGATATATTATATCCTTATCCACCCATTTCCACCTGTTCGTGTTGTACCTCAGGTTCATCTGTGCCACCAGTTCAGCTGCAACCTCCCTGCCATCACATCCGGTAAGACGTGATATGGTTATCACCGGTCCTGTGCTGTCAACAGGTCTGCCAAGCATTTCAGCCCTGTAGCGGGTGTCAAAATAATCAAATATCTTTTTCACATCCAAGGCTTTAGCTGCCACCGAACTTCAAACATGCCACCACCCCGGCAGCAGTTGTTAAATCTCACATAATATAGTAAATTCTGAGAGCAAAAGCAACTAATTTTTGGAAAAAAAGAGCGCCACACTCTGCCTTGAATGCGGCGGTTCTCATCATATGACTGTTTCCGTCAGAAACTCTGATGTTCTGTACGGCGAATGATCTCGTTCTGCAGATCTTCACCGAGGTCATTGAAATAGTCGCTGTAACCTGCAACACGAACAATCAGGTCGCGGTACAGCTCCGGATGCTTCTGCGCTTCACGGAGGGTATCAGCGCTGACGACGTTGAACTGCATATGATGGCCGTCAAGGCTGAAGTAACTTCTTATCAGGGCAGTAAGTTTCTGATAACTTCCCTCATCCTCAAAAAATTCAGGAGAGAACTTCTGGTTAAGCAGAGTGCCTCCTGTCCTGAGATGATCAATTTTGGAGGCAGACTTGATAACAGCGGTCGGGCCCTGCCGGTCCACTCCCTGGAAGGGAGAGATGCCCTCGGAGAGGGGCACCCAGGCCTTTCGTCCATCAGGAGTTGCGCCTGTGACATTGCCGAAATAGACATGTGATGTTGTTGGGAGCATATTTATACGGTGACTCCCTCCCCTGGGGGTGGGCTTTCCATTCACTGCATCATAGAAAAACTCAAAGACCGCTGTTGCCTGAGCATCCGCGTAATCATCGTCATTACCGTACTTGGGAGTGTGGTAGATCATCTCATACTGCATCTCCTCATGCCCTTCGAAGTTATCCTTCAGGGCCGTAAGTATCTCGTTCCAGGTAAACCGTTTCCTGTCATAGATATTATACCTGATGGAGGTAAGGATATCAGTGATGCTTCCCAGGCCCACACCCTGTATATATGTTGTGTTGTACCTTGCACCCCCGGCATTGTAGTCCCTGCCGCTGGCAATGCAGTCCTCCAGCAGAAGCGAAAGATATGGAACAGGAAGGTGAAG